>NZ_JACVTV010000056.1:0-26686 GCF_016624625.1 Stenotrophomonas sp. S41
TCCCGCTGCTGATGGTGGGTGCCGACCGTTGGTCGGCACGGGGTCGGATCCGTTTTCCACCGGAAAACGGCTCTGACCCCTTGTTTGATTTCTTGTCTGAATGTCCGATGGAAACGGAAACATTCCGTTGCCAGGACGTAACGCGGCCATGCCGTGCGCGGGTGTACTCTGCTTCCATGATGGCCACGACAGTCGGGCAACAACAGCTGGTCGCCGCGCGCGCTGCGTTCGCGGAAGGCGATGTGCAGTCCTTGGCGGTGTTGCCGCTGCCGCTGCAGCACTCCTGGCAGCGTTCGCGCGCGGCTGGTGTGCAGCCGGGGCAGGAGCCTTACTACCCGCCGCTGCAGGGCAATGGCCTGCGCCTGCGCGATCCCGAAGACCGCCGGCTCGCGCGCTGCGTGCAGCCCGAACTGGAACAGCTGTGGGCCGCCTTCGGTGGGCGGGGTTGGACGATGTTCTGCGCCAACCGCGAGGGACTCGTCATCGCCCAGCAGGCGCATGGCCTGGAGGATGCGCCGCTGCTGCGGCCGATCCAGGTCGGGCGGCGGCTGGGCGAGGCCGAGATCGGTACCACCGCGCCAGCGGTCAGTCTGGCCGATGACGTGCCCGCGCTGGTGCGTGGCAACGAACATTACCTGCAGCGCTTCGCACCGGTGTTCTGCCTGAGCGAACCGCTGCACGACCTCGATGGCCAGGTCTGCGGGGCGATCGACATCACCGGTCTGGGCGAGCGTGATCCAGCGCTGCTGCAGGGCTACTTCCGGCAGGCCGCGCTCGCCAGCGAGAACCGGTTGTTCCAGGGTCTGAGCGATGTGCATCTGCTGGCCGTGCAGCACGATCCGCGCTGGCTGGCCACGCCGCTGCAGGGGCTGCTGGCGGTGCAGGATGATGGGCAGCTGCGCGCTGCCAACCGCGTGGCACGTCGCCTGCTGGGTCTGCCGCGCCGCGGGCCGTTGCCGCTGCTGTCGATGGATACAGTGTTTGCTGGCGCCAGTGCGGCGCAACGGCGTCGGCTGTTGCAGCCGGGACCTGCACACCGGGTGCGGCTGGGCGAGGGCAGTGCGGTCTACCTGCAGCACCTGCGCGCACCGCGTGCGCCCCGCACGCGGGTGGCGGCAGCACCGATGGCCGTGGCCGACGTGCCATTGCGGCAGCAGCAGCGCGAAGCCGCACGGCGTGCGGCGCAGGCGGCCGAAGGCAATCTCAGCCTGGCCGCCCGCCAGTTGGGTATCTCGCGCACCACGCTGTACAAGCTGCTGCGCGATTAAGCGGGCCGTCCGCCGGGCGTGACCCGGCGGCGGCATCCATCAGTCGCGGAAGTTGTTGAACTGCAGCGGCAGCTCGAACTTGCCGGCCTTCAGCACCGCGATGGCGTCCTGCAGGTCGTCGCGCTTCTTGCCCTGCACGCGCAGCTTGTCGCCGTTGATCTGGCTTTCCACCTTCAGCTTCGCTTCCTTCAGGGCAGCGGCGATCTTCTTGGCGATCTTCTGCTCGATGCCCTGCTTGACGGTGATCTTCTGCCGGGCCTGGGCCAGGTTGGTCTCGATGTCGCCGAACTCCAGGCTCAGCACGTCGATGCCACGCGCGGCCAGGCGGGCGCGCAGGATGTCGTTCATCTGCTTGAGCTGGAACTCGGTCGGTGCGGACTGGTTGATGACATCGCCCTCGCGTTCGAACTTGGCTTCCACGCCCTTGAAGTCGAAGCGGGTGGCCAGTTCGCGGTTGGCCTGGTCGATGGCGTTGGTCAGTTCGTGGGTGTCGACTTCGGACACGACGTCGAAGGAAGGCATGGGCGTGGCTCCGCGGAATTCAGTGGCCACCATTCTATCGCGGCACCCGTGCCCGGCGCCCGGCGGGGCACGCGGTCGGCGATAATGGGCCATGAACGCGCAACGCTCCCCTTCGCGCGCGGTGACCTGGATGGTCGCCGCCGTGGCCTGCTTCTCGCTGATGGACGCCGGCATGAAACAGCTGTCGGCCAGCTACCCCTCGCTGGAAGTCACCTTCCTGCGTGGCGCAGCCTCGCTGCCCTTCGTGCTGGTCTGGGTGCTGGCCAGTGCCGGCCCGCGCTCGCTCATCCCGCGCCGCTGGGGCCTGCACCTGCTGCGCGGCGGCCTGGGCATGGCGATGATCGGCTGCTTCGTCTACGCGTTGCGCGACCTGCCGCTGTCCACTGCCTACAGCATCTACTTCGTGGCCCCGCTGCTGATCGCGGCGCTGTCGGTGCCGCTGCTGGGCGAGCGGGTCGGGCCGCGGCGCTGGGTCGCCATCGCTGTCGGCCTGCTGGGCGTGATCGTGGTGCTGCGGCCGGGCGTGGATGGCTTCATTTCCATCCCCGGCCTGATGGTGCTGGCCGCTGCCACCGCCTATGCCATCGCCGCGATCACGGTCAGCCTGCTCACCCGTACCGACACCTCGCAGTCGATGGTGGTCTGGTTCCTGGTCATCATGGCCATCGGTGCCGGCCTGCTGGCGCTGCCGGGCTGGGTGCCGCTGCAGCTGGCGCATGCGCCGCTGATCGCCGGCATGGGCCTGGCCGGGGCGCTGGGCCAGATCGCCCTGACCCGGGCCTTCCAGCTGGGCGAGGCGTCGATGATCGCGCCGCTGGAGTACAGCGGCCTGGTCTGGGTGATCGGCTGGGACCTGGCCTTCTGGGGCCAGCTGCCGGACGGCTACACCTGGGCCGGCGCGGCGATCATCGTGGCCTCGGGCCTGTACCTGCTGCACCGCGAGCGCCTGAACCGGGTTGAGCCGCCGAAGCCGCTGGATCATCCCTGAGCCTGCCCGGGATGGGGTGACAGCCCCCCCCGGGGGGCCCCCCCCCGGGGGGCCCCCCGCTTCCCCCAAACCAAGGCATGAATCCATGAACACCCATCAGAACAAGATCGCGCTGGTCACCGGTGCCACCCGTGGCATCGGCCTGGAAACCGTGCGCCAGCTGGCCCAGGCCGGCGTGCACACGCTGCTGGCCGGCCGCAAGCGCGAGACCGCGGTGGAGCAGGCGCTGCTGCTGCAGGGCGAAGGCCTGCCGGTGGAAGCCATCCAGCTGGACGTGACCGACGCTGCCAGCATCGCCGAGGCCGTCGAGCAGGTGCGCCAGCGCCACGGCCGCCTGGACATCCTGGTCAACAACGCCGGCATCATGATCGAGAACCCGGCGCAGGCGCCGTCCGAGCAGTCGCTGGACACCTGGCACCGTACCTTCGACACCAACGTGTTCGCGCTGGTCGCGGTCACCCAGGCCTTCCTGCCGCTGGTCAAGCAGGCCAAGTCCGGCCGCATCGTCAACGTGTCCAGCATGCTCGGCTCGCAGACCCTGCACGCCGATCCGAACTCGGGCATCTACGATTTCAAGATCCCCGCCTACAACGCTTCCAAGGCGGCGGTGAACAGCTGGACCCTCGCCCTGGCCTACGAGCTGCGCAACACCCCGATCAAGGTCAACACCGTGCACCCCGGCTACGTGAAGACCGACATGAACGGTGGCAACGGCGAAATCGAGATCAGCGAAGGCGCACGTTCCAGCGTGGAAATGGCGCTGGTCGGCGAAGCCGGCGCCAGCGGCAGCTTCACCTACCTGGGCGAGGTGCTGCCATGGTGATCCGCACGTTGGCGATGGCCATCTCCAGCCTGGTGCTGGCCGGGTGTGTCAGCGTCGGCCCCAACTACACGGCCCCGGCGCAGGAGCCGGTGGTCCTGCAGGGCGCACAGCAGGCGGTGTACAGCACTGCTTCGCCGGTGGCCAGCTGGTGGGCGCAGTTCGACGATCCGGTGCTGGAAGAACTGGTGCACGGTGCGCTGTCGGACAACCTGGACCTGCGCGTGGCCGTGGCCCGCGTCAGCCAGGCCCGTGCGGTGTTCGTCGAGAGCCGCTTCGACCAGGCCCCGCACATTACCGCTGACGGCAGCTACGACCGCCGCAAGCAACCCGATCCGCAGCTGGGTGGGCAGCGGGTGTTCAGTGAAAGCTACCAGCTCGGCTTCGATGCGGGCTGGGAGCTGGATCTGTTCGGCCGCAAGCGCCGTGCTGCAGAGGCCGCACGCGCCGACCTCGGTGCCGAGCAGGCCAACCTGGCCGATGCGCAGGTGCTGGTCGCCGCCGAAGTGGCGCGCAACTACTTCGAGCTGCGTGGCACGCAGAAGCGCATCGCGGTGGCCCAGCACACGCTGGAAAACCTGCGCGATACGCAGAAGCTGACCGAGGCGCGCTGGGAACTGGGTGCCGGCAGCGAACTGGATGTGCAGAGCAGCCGCGCCCGCCTGAAGGCGATCGAGGCCGACATCCCGCTGCTGGAAGTGTCCGAGGCACAGTCGCGCAACCGCCTGGCGGTGCTGCTGGGCCAGCGCCCGGAAGTGCTGACCGCGATGCTGGCGCCGCAGGACGTGCCGGCGTTTGCCAAGGCACTGCCGCTGGGTGACACCCGCGAACTGCTGCGCCAGCGTGCCGACGTGCGCGTGGCCGAGCGTCGCCTCGCCGCCGCCACCGCGCGTGTCGGCGTGGCCACCGCCGATCTGTTCCCGCGGCTGTCGCTGTCCGGTTTCGTCGGCTTCCTCGGCGGTGATGCCAGCGGCCTGGTCAACGGCAACAACAAGGCCTGGTCGCTGACCCCGTCGCTGAGCTGGGCGGCGTTCGACTTCGGCACCGTGCGTGCACGCCTGCGTGCCAGCAAGGCCGAGGCCGAAGGCGTGGCCGCGCAGTACGAGCAGGCCGTGCTGCTGGCGCTGGAAGACACCGAGAACGCGCTGACCCGCTACTCCAAGCAGCAGGCGCGGCTGGCCATCGTGGTCGAGCAGGCGCAGGCCGCGCGGCGTGCCGAATCGCTGGCGCAGATCCGCTTCCGCGAGGGTTCGGAGGACTTCCTGACCCTGCTGGATGCGCAGCGCACGCAGCTGGCCGCCGACGATGCATTGGCCGCAGCCGAGGCCGAGGTCAATGTGAGTGTGGTCGGTGTCTACAAGGCACTGGGCGGCTGGGGGCAGTCGCCGCAGGCGCCGAGCGTGGCGCAGGTGCAGTAACCGCAGGGTTGCAGTACCCACGAAGGGGCGGATGCGCAGGCATCCGTCCCTTTGTTGTTTCTGGCCCGGCTGCCGCAGTGACGCTTCTGACTCTGCCGGAACGCTGGCCCGCCGTAGTAACTAATAGGGCAGGTTCCAAGGAGCGGCGGCAATGAGTGACGACAAGCAATCGACGCAGCGGGTGTTGTTCGGCGATCCTGGCCTGCCTGGCGCGGGCCTGTCCGTAGTGGTGGTGGCGCTGCTGGTGCTGGCCGCGTTGGCAGTGGCCATCGGCTTCCTGCGCTTGCCTGATTCGCTGCTGGCGCCCGGCCTGGTCGGCATCGGCCTGTTCCTGGCCATCGCCGCACGCATCTGCCAGGCCCGCGACCAGCATCAGGCGCTGTATCGCCTGCTGGGAAGGCGGCCACCGCCGTAGCGATGGCCGCACGTGCTCAGGGCTTCGGCCAGTCCAGCTCGACCACCAGCGGGAAGTGGTCCGAGGGCAGCACGCCGCCGATGCGACGGTCGTCGGTGGTGAAGCTGCGCGCATGGAAGCCGCGCACCAGCACCCAGTCCAGCTGCACGGTGGCCTTGCCGGTGAAATCGTGGAAGGTCTCGCGCGGGCCCTTCGGCGCCTTCACCTGGGTGCGGGTGTCCTGCAGCACGCGGGTGAACGCCTTGTAGGTCTCGCTGCCCGGCTCGGTGTTGAAATCACCGGTCAGCACCACCGGCAGGTCGGCCGGGAGCGTCTGCAGGCGCTTGGCGATCAGCTCGGCACCCTTGATCCGGCGCGGCTCGTCCTCGTCGCGGTAGGGCAGATGGGTGTCCATGAAGTAGAAGCGGCGGCCATCGTCCAGGCGGCGGAACAGTGCCCAGGTGACCATGCGCGGGTACAGGTTGCCCCAGGTGATGCTGCCCGGCACGTCCGGCGTATCGGACAGCCAGAAGTTGCCCGACTCCTCGATGGCCAGCACCTTGGTGTCGTAGAACACGCCCATGTGCTCATCGCCGTCGCCGCCGCGGCGGCCTTCGCCGAACCAGCGGTAGCCGGGCAGGTGGGCGGCCAGGTAGGTGGCCTGCTCCTGCACCAGTTCCTGGGTGCCGACCACGGCCGGGTGCGCATCGAGGATGACCTTGACCATCACATCGCGACGGTCGTCCCAGCGCTTGCCGGGCTCGGTATCGGCCGGGGTGCGTACGTTGAAGGACATCACCTTCAGCGGAGCGGGCGGTTGGGCTGCCCAGGCAGCGGCAGGCAGAGCAAGGGCCAGCAGCGCACACAGTGCGGGCCGGCGAAGACGCGACAACATCGTGGAATCCCTCCATTCCATGAAAACGGTTTCACGGAGCATGCCATGGAACGGGAGGAGGAGGTGTGCCGGGATGGGCGGCTGGCGAACGCTGCGGGCGCTTTGGCCCGGCGCATGGATTTGACGCATTTCGACACGTCGGGAAAGATACGCCCCTGTTCCGGGCCAGCCATATCGCCACGCCCTCCCCCCAAGAGGAGTTCACGTGCTGAGATATTCGCGGCTGACGGTCGCCATTTCGTTGCTGGTCTGTGCCCACGCCCACGCCCACGCCGAGCAGGCCCCGCCCGAGGCGCAGACGCTCGACAAGGTCATCGTGACCGCCTCGCGTACCGGCCAGGACGCCGCCACCGCGCCGCAGACGGTGGTGATCATCGGCAAGGAACAGATCGAGCAGCAGCTGCGCCTCAGCAGCAATTCGTCCGATGTGCTGTCCAGCCTGCTGCCGTCGTACACGCCCAGCCGCGGCAAGATGAACGGCAGTGGCGAGACCCTGCGCGGGCGCACGCCGCTGATCCTGGTCGATGGCATTCCGCAGTCGAACCCGCTGCGACCCACCGGTCGCGAAGCGCATACGATCGATTACGCGCTGGTCGAGCGCATCGAAGTCATCCAGGGCGCCAACGCCATGAACGGCCTGGGCGCCACCGGCGGCACCATCAACCTCATCACCCGGCGACCGGAACCGGGTGCGGTCAACCAGCACGTGGGCGTGCAGACCACGCTGCCGACGTCCGAGGTGCGCGGTGAAACCACCGGCTATCGCGCCGATTACCGCATCAGCGGCAGCAAGGGTAAGTGGGATTACCTGCTCGGCGCCGGTTATGAAGACCAGGGCCTGTGGGTGGACGGCGAGGGCACGCCGATCGGCGTGGACGTCACCCAGGGCGACCTGATGTCGACCCGTGCCTATGACCTGCACGCCAAGCTGGGCTACTGGATCGACGACAACCAGGAGCTGCAGTTCAGCAGCAACCGCTACCGCATCAAGTCCAAGGCCGAGTACGTGCCGGTGGCCGGCAACCGCGACCTGGGCATCGCCACGACGTCGGTGCGTGGCACGCCGCCGGGCACGCCGGCCTGGAACGATGCCTGGACCACCGGCCTCAGCTACACCCACCACGACCTGGCGGGCATGGAACTGAAGGCGATGGTGTTCAACCAGGAATTTGAAGGCCTGTTCGGTGCGGACAATTCGTCCACCTTCCAGGATCCGCTGATCGCACCGGTCGGCACGTTGTATGACCAGTCGCGCTCGACCGCCTCGAAGTGGGGCTCCAAGACCAGCCTGGGCCGCGATGACCTGCTCGGCGGCGACCTGAAGATCACTGCCGGCGTGGACACGCTGCGCGACAGTGGCAAGCAGGATCTGTACGGCACCGGCCGCACCTACGTGCCCGATTCGCGCTACAGCAGCGTGGCCGGCTTCGTGCAGGCCGACTACAAGCTGCTGCCGCAGCTCACCGTGCAGGGCGGGTGGCGCCGTGAAGAGGCCGACCTGCGCATCGACAGCTACACCACGCTGTACCGCTACAACCGCGTGGCGGTGCAGGGCGGCAAGCTGAAATTCCAGCAGAACCTGCGCAACATCGGCCTGGTGTACGCGCCGACCGAGCGCTTCAACACCTTCGCCAGCTATTCCGAAGGGTTCGGCATGCCCGACGTCGGCCGCGTGCTGCGCTCGATCAACACGCCGGGCACCAACGTGGAATCGCTGCGCTCGCTGCAGCCGCTGCTGACCCGCAACAGCGAGATCGGCGTGCGCTACCGCTCGCCGTCGTGGGAAGCCGAAGCCAGTGCGTTCCAGTCGCGCTCCGAGTACGGCACGCGCGTCATCGCAGTCGACGGCGCGTTCCAGCTCGCCCGCGAAAAGACCGCCATCGAAGGCCTGGATGCAAGCGTGCGTTATCGTCTGAATGATGCGCACCGCCTGGGCCTGTCCTACGCCTGGACCCGTGGCCGCTATGACAGCAACGCTGATGGCCGGCTCGATGCGCGCCTGGATGGCCTGAACATCGCACCGAACCGCGTCATCGCCACCTGGTCGGCGCAGTGGACGCCGGAGCTGTCCACCTTCGTGCAGGGGCAGTACGCCTTCAGCCGCAACTTCGACGAAGCCGCCAAGGAATTCAGCGGCTACGCGCTGTTCGATCTGGGCGTGGACTACAGGCTTGCCAAGGGCAAGGTGAACCTGGGCATCGCCAACCTGTTCGACCGGCAGTACATCACCTATTACTCGCAGAGCGCGCTGATCGAACCAGCGCGGTATTTCGCCGGGCGTGGGCGGACGGTGACGCTGGGTTACAGCCTGGATTTCTGAGGCACGCCGCGCGGGCAGGATTACTTCTGCCCGCCATCATGCGCCTGCATGTCCTCATGCAGGATGCGCCGCAGTTCGACGATCGCCGGCGTGGCTTCCTGCACGCTGTGCCCGGACACGATCACCTTTTCCGACACCGCGTTGGGCAGGTGCGAGCTCCAGTACGGCACCAGCCCGTCGTTGGTCTTTTCCAGCGGGCCGTCGGCGCTGGCGCGCGCGATGATCGAGTGGTAGCGCACGCGCGGTGACATCGGCAGGTCGGCCACCGCCTTCACGAACGGATCGTCCTTGTCCAGGTTCTGGATGCTGTTCATCTGGTAGCCGTGCTTGCCATCGTCACGGTCGACGTGGCCATCGTTGGCGGCGCTGGCCACGTCTTCCAGCACGGTCAGCGGCAGCCGCACCAGGCGGCCGATCCAGCGGCCCACGCGGGTGCCGGCCACGTCGGTGCCGCGGTGCGGGGTGGCGATGAACACCACCCGCGAGATTTCCGGTTCGGGCTGGAAGGTCAGCAGCGGCGGACCCTTGGTGCGCAGCAGTTCGCGCTGTGCCGGGCTCAGCTGCGTGGTCGCCAGCAGCGTGTCCACCAGATGGTCGCCGGACGAAGACACCATCAGCCGCGAGATCACCCCGCCCATGCTGTGCCCGACCACGACCATGTCATGCGAGGCCACCGCCTTGCCGCTGGGATCGTAATGCTGCATCACGTCCTCGAGCGTGTGCCGGATCGCATCGTGGCTGAGCGCGATCGGCATGTTGGTCGGGTAGTAGAACTGCCAGACCTGGAAATCGCGCCGGATCTCATCGTCGCGCATCAGCTCGTTGGCCACGTTCACCCAGGCCTCGGGGCTGCTGGCCAGGCCATGGATCATCAGCAGCACGCGGCGGTCCGGATCGTAGGGCTGCATCATGAACAGATGCGGCCGGTCGATGCCGCCCTTGCCGCCGAACAGCGAGCGCAGCGACTGCCGGCTGAAGTTGGAGCGGGCCAGCCACAGCGCGTAACCGGCGGTGAAGTTGGCTGCCAGCGGCACCTGCTCGCCATGCAGCTGCACCTGCGCGATCTGGTACGGATCGTGGATCTCCAGCTCCGGCTCGTCGTCGTGCAGCATCTCCCACAGATTGGCGCCGGAAAAACGCAGTAGGACCGTCATCGAGGGCGAGGGCATCTCGCTCCAGCTGCGCTCGGGTGGCGCGGCCTGCGTCCCGGGTTGGTCGGCGTTGGCGGCAGCGGCCAGGCCGGTCGTGGCCGGGTCGGCCATCACCGCCACCAGTTCGGCGCCGAAGCCATCGCGGCGGTGCACGCTGCGCAGGGTGCCGGTGAAGGACATCGAGGCGGCGGCCACCAGTTCGATCGGCTCGCGCGTGTCCTGCGCGGCACCTTCATCGGGCGGCGCCAGCACGAAGGTCCAGCGGCCCAGCCGCAGGCGGCTCCTGTCGTTGCCGGCCTGGTGGCTGGAATACGCATCGAACAGCATCACCGCGGCTTCCTGCACGGCCAGGTTGTAGTAGTCGCGCACCTGGGTCTGGCGGTCTTCAAAGCCGCGCTGGTTGGCGGTGCGCTCGGTGAAGAACAGATACGCATAGGCCTGCCGCGCGACGTGCATCCACGCATCCAGTCGCGGCTGGAAGCCGGCGTCGGCCACCCGCATCGCCGGCGTGGTTCCGCGCTTGGCCTTGGGCACGGGCAGGGCCATGGCCTGCTGCAGCCACAGTTCGGCCAGCGCCGAGCGCTTGTCCTCCTCGCGCACCACGATGCTCGCTTCCATCGCCTCGATGCAGGACGGGCCGGGCTTGGCGCAGGCGGTTTCGTCCAGGCCGGCCACCCGCAGCGTTTCGGTGGTCGCCGCGCTCAGCCTGCCACTGGTGAGGATGTCGCCGCGCTTCAGCGCGATGTACTGGCCCGGGGTGACCGAGGCCACCTGCACCGAGGGGCCGAACTGGCGCAGCGTGGCGCAGCCGCTCAGCAGGAGCAGCACGGTGATGATGAGGGTCGTGTGGCGGATGACGCCGAAGCCCGTGGTTGCCATGCGATCCTCCAGCGCGGTGGCGCCACTCTAGCGGCCGGGGTGTCAACGCGGAAGCACGTGGCTAAACGCGCGCTGGACGGACTGTGGCACCATCGCCGGCAGGGCATTTCAGGGAATGACGATGCACCTGCTGGAAACGCGGATTCCGCCGCCGCTGGTGATGCTGCTGTGCGGGGTGCTGGGCGATGCGCTGGCCTGCGCCTGGCCGTGGCCGGCGCTGCCGGTGCCGGTGCCGGGCTGGACTGCGGTGGCGGTGATGCTGGCGGGGCTGATGCTGAATCTGCTACCGAAGCTGGCTTTCCGCCGCGCACGGACGACGGTCAATCCGCTGCGCCCGGCCGCCGCCACGGCGCTGGTGACCGGCGGCATCTACCGCCACACGCGCAACCCGATGTACCTGGGGCAGGCGCTGGTGCTGCTGGGCGGAATGCTGTGGCTGCGCAGTGCCGCAGCCCTGCTGGTGGTGCCGCTGTTTGTCGGCTGGATCACCCGCTTCCAGATCCTGCCGGAGGAGCGGGTACTGTCTGCCCGGTTCGGCGCCGACTATGCCGCCTTCCGGCGCGACGTGCGGCGCTGGCTGTAGGGCAGGGCGCCTGCGCTCAGCCGGCGATCTGGCAGGTCACCGACGCCGAGTAACCCTCGTAATCATCGGCGGCGCCGACATGCAGGGTGTGCTTTGCGTCCACCTTGCGGATGTACGAGGGCGCTTCGGTCTCCGCGTCTTCATTGACCGTGGTGACCGACAGCTGGCGGCCCACCTGCGGGGCAGCCACGTCCTTCAGATAGACATGCAGGCTCTTGCTGCCGCCCGGGGCGATGTCGACGCTGGCGCTGTCCACGGTGCCGCCGAACAGGGCGACCTTGCCGCCCTGGGCCTCGAACACGCCGCCCCGCAGGTGCGTCAGGCCGGCAGCCTGCAGTGCTTTCTCAGCCTGGGCCTGGGTGAAGTCCGAGCGGGCCTTGCAGGCCAGCAGGGTTTCCAGGGCAGTGGTGCCCTTGTCCGACGGCGCCGCGGCGAGGGCGGTGCTGGCGGCCAGGGTGAGGAGCAGGGCGGTGATCTGGCGTTTCATGGCAGGTCCTTCTGGCGTTCGGGAGGCCGTGGTCGGGCAGGGATCGAGTGTGGGCCAGCCCGCAGCCGATTGCACGGGCCGAAGCGCGGAACTCAGACCATGCGCACGCCGGCGGCGTCGGTATCGACGGTGATGATCTCGATCAGCGCCCACAGGCCGGTGATGAGCAGGCCGATGAACAGCCAGCCGAGCAGCAGCGTGATCACCAGCTGGGCCACGGCACGGCCGTGGTAGCCGGCGTAGAAGTTGTGGATGCCCAGCCCGCCGAGGAACAGGCCCAGCAGGACGTAGGCGACGCGGGCACGCGCGACCGGTTGCGGTTGTGCGTAAGGGGCGGCATACACCGGTGCCGCATGCAGCGGCGGCGGGGTCGGGCGGGTGGCGCCGATCGGGGCGCCGCAGCCGACGCAACTGGCGGCCTTGTCACTGACTTCGCGGCCACACTCCATGCAACTCACCAACGCCATCGTTCTGTTCCCTGTGCTGGGCGGGGGATCCGCCGGTCCAAAGCGACATTATCGGGGGTATCGGGCGAAATGCGGCCGTAGAACAGGCAACAAAAAAGCCGGACCCCAATCGACGGGAGTGTCCGGCTTTTCGTGCCCCGAAGGGCGGTACAGATGGTGGAGGTGGGCGGAATTGAACCGCCGTCCGAAGGCACTCCATCCCCAGCACTACATGCTTAGCTCACCGTTGAATCTCATCCCCGAGCAGCACGGTGTGCAAAGCGCACCCGGGAACCAGCCTGTTTTGTTCTAGTGCCGGACTGACAGGCAGCCGCCCTGCGCGATTCCATGATAATGACTCTACGCTGCGAGCATGGACACAAGCAGTTTCGAGGCTCCGCCTAAGTCGGCAGAAGGTCACGCACCGCAGTTTTTAGGCTGCGAGAGCGACCGGAGCGTAGTTGTCGTCGTTGGCAACTAGAGTTTTGCAGCTGGATTTACGAGGACAGCTACCCCCTCGGCATGCGCCAGGCGACTTCACAACCCCCGTCGAAACCAATGCACCCCCGGTTTCTTCAAGTTCTGCAAGGTACTAGGCCAAGTGCGTGTTGCCACGTGCCGGGCCTGCCCAACGGTTGCAATGCTACGGCAAAACAGCTGAACAGTCACCTTGGCAATCCGCAACAAGTTGTAGAGCCGTTGTCATAGCGGATTGCTAACTTCATTGGCACGATTTTGCGACACACTGGCGGCCAACATCCGAGCCAGGAACGACACGGAGACCCCGGGTGACTGACACCATCCAACAACGCAGCCTGCGACAGCTGATCGGGCCGGTAGGCGCCGACTACCGCCGACGCGCGTTGCCGCCCGGCTGGGTCTGGGCGGTGCTGGCCGCGATCGTCACGGCGGGCTGCCTGACCGCACTGCCGGCGACGGCGGCGGTGTTCCTGGTGGCCAGCGCGGTGGTGGTGTACTGGCCGCGCCGCGACCAGGCGCTGGTGCCAGGCTGGCGCATGCTGGCCCTGGCCGTGCTGGCGGTGATGGTCTGGGGCCCGGACGTGATCGCGCTGTGGTTCGAGCACGGGGCGGCCGTTGCCCTGCTGACCCTGGCCTCGTTGAGCATCCTGACCCACGTCCGCCGCAGCTGGGCGCTGTCTCAGCAGCTGCAGCACCAGGCCGATGCGCTGGATGACCAGCAGCTGCTGGCCCTGTTGCCGGACGATGCGGCACAGCTGGCAAAGCAGTGGCGGGCCGGCGATGACCGGCATGCGCCGGAGCTGGCAGTGGTGATGCACCTGGCGGTGATGCATGCGGCGCTGGCGCCGCGGATGCGCGGGCAGGGCATGCTGGCGGGCTGATCGCCCGCCTATCTGTAGAGCCGAGCCAATGCTCGGCTGTCCCGCGAACAGTAGAGCCGAGCCCATGCTCGGCTGCTTCAAACGCCAAGCCGAGCATGGCTCGGCTCTACAAACGGCCCTTATGCGTCGCGATTTCCGCGACGCATCACGCGCTGCTTCTCGATCGCCCAGTCACGGTCCTTGGCGGCATCGCGCTTGTCGTGGGTCTGCTTGCCCTTGGCCAGCGCCACTTCGAGCTTGATCTTGTTCTTGCTCCAGTACATGGCCGTGGGCACGATCGTGTAGCCATCGCGCTCGACCTTGCCGACCAGCTTGTCGATCTCGTTCCGGTGCAGCAGCAGCTTGCGCTCGCGCCGGTCGTTGGCCACCACGTGGGTGGAGGCCTGGATCAACGGGGTGATCTGCGCGCCGATCAGGAAGATCTCGCCCTGCTTCACATAGGCGTAGGCGTCGATGATGTTGCCGCGCCCGGCGCGGATCGACTTCACCTCCCAGCCCTGCAGGGCCAGGCCTGCCTCGAAGCGTTCCTCGATGTGGTACTCGTGGCGGGCACGCTTGTTCAACGCGATGGTTTTGTTGGCCGTCGCGTTCTTTGCTTTATCCTTGCCGCTGTTCTTGCTCATTTCCGTATTGTCTCCGATTCGGGCCCGCCCGGTCGATTGCCGAAACGCGCCGTCTTTATGCCTACTATCCGCCGCAGCGCCCTGGTCGAACACTCGGCCGCGCGCATGTTCGACCTGGTCAACGACGTCCAGGCCTATCCGCGCCGCTTCCGCTGGTGCTCGGATGCCCGCGTCCTGGAACAGGGCGAGGACCGCCTGGTCGCCCGCCTGGATCTGGGCCTGGGTTCGTTCAGCACCTGGTTCCAGACCGAAAACACCCTGCAGCGCCCGCACAGCATCGATATGCAGCTGCGCGACGGCCCGTTCAAGCAGCTGCACGGTCGCTGGGAATTCCATGCCCTGGCCGAGGATGCCTGCAAGGTCACCCTGACCCTGGAGTTCGAGCCGAAATCCCGCCTGCTCGCGCCGGCGCTGGCAATCGGTTTCCAGGGCCTGGCCGACCGCATGGTCAACGACTTCGTCCGCGTTGCCGACGAGGGCTGAGCGATGATCGAGGTCGAGGTGGTGCTGGCGTGGCCGCAGCAGGTGCTGTCACGCCGGCTGCAGCTGCCGGAAGGCGCGACCGTGGCCGAGGCCATTGCCGCCGCCGGTCTCGAAGGCAGTGCCGACTGTCCGGCCGCCGCCGTGCATGGCGTGCTGGCACGCCCGCAGCAGGCGCTGCTGGATGGCGATCGGGTGGAGCTGCTGCGGCCTCTGCAGGCCGATCCCAAGGAAAACCGCCGGCGTCGCGCGCGCGGCGATTGATTCCAAGGTCCCGCCCCGAGGGGCGGGCCGAAGGGCTCAGCGGCTCTTCTTCTTGTCCTTGGCCAGGTTGCGGCCGAACTGGCGGACCGTCTGCTGGGCCAGGGCCTTGTCGTTGGCCGGGAAGTAGTCGCCTTCCCAACGGGTGACGGTGTCGTTCTCGAAGTACACGGTGAAGTTCTTCACTTCGGTACGGCCGAGACGGTCGATCCGCTGGCTGGCGGTGTAGTCCCAGCGCTGGGCGTGGAACGGGTCCGGCACGGACGGGGTGCCCAGCAGGGCGTTCACCTGCTGCTTGCTCTGCCCGACCTGCAGCTTGGACACGGCATCTTCCCGGATCAGGTTGCCCTGATAGATGGGTTGCTTGTAGATGATGCCGCACCCGGTGGTGGACAGGGCGACGGCGGCGACCAACAGAAGATTGCGCATCGGTACTGGCGGTTGGGGAAATCAAACCGATGATACACTCCCGGCGTGCCACCGCGACCCAATCCGAGGCAGCTGGCGCTAAATCGCCAATGAACGGAGACCTATGGAAACCCACGACCTGCGTAAAGTCGGCCTGAAGGTGACCCATCCGCGGATGCGGATCCTGGCGCTGCTCGAGCAGCGCAATGCCCAGCACCACATGACCGCCGAAGACATCTACCGCCAGCTCCTGGAGCACGGCGATGAAATCGGCCTGGCCACGGTGTATCGGGTGCTGACCCAGTTCGAGGCCGCCGGCCTGGTGCTGAAGCACAACTTCGAAGGCGGCCAGGCCGTCTACGAGCTGGACCGCGGCGGCCACCACGACCACATGGTCGATGTGGACAGCGGCAAGATCATCGAGTTCGAAAGCCACGAGATCGAGGAGCTGCAGCGCAAGATCGCCGCAGACCACGGCTACGAGCTGGAAGAGCACTCGCTGGTGCTGTACGTGCGCAAGAAGCGCAAGTAAGGCGCTGCAGCCAGCTGCGGATGTACGAAGACCCCGGGCCTGCCCGGGGTTTTTCGTTTCTGGGGTCAGAGCCCTTTGCTGGCGCAAAGGGATCCGACCCCGGCCGACCCCACGGGGTCAGATCCCTTTCCACGGGAAAGGGCTCTGACCCCTGCTCTCCGGGTCACCTGTGAACTAGACTGCGGATGGACAATCATCTGTGAACTGGATTCACTGGCATGGCACGACCCGACATCAACCGATCCGGCGAACTGGAAGTGTTCGTGCGGGTGATCGAGACCGGCGGCTTCTCCGCTGCCGCGCGCTCGCTGGACATGACGCCCTCGGCGGTCAGCAAGCTGGTGGCGCGGCTGGAGCAGCGTCTGGGTACGCGTCTGCTGCAGCGTTCCACCCGCCAGCTGCAGCTGACCCCGGAAGGCTGCGCCTTCTACGAGCGCGGTCTGCGCGTGCTGGCCGACCTGGAGGAGGCCGAGCGCTGCGCCAGCGCCCACGCCGAGCCGCGCGGGCGCCTGCGGGTCAATTCCAACGTGCCCTTCGGCCAGCACTTCCTGCTGCCGCTGCTGCCCGCGTTCCTGCAGCAGAACCCGCAGGTGGGCGTGGACCTGACCCTGAACGACGAGGTGATCGACCTGCTGGAGCAGCGCACCGACGTGGCCGTGCGCGCCGGGCCGCTGAAGAGCTCCAGCCTGGTGGCGCGGCGGCTGGGCTCGACCCGGATGATGATCGTCGCGGCGCCGGCCTATGCGCAGCGCCATGGCCTGCCGCACACGGCCGAGGCGCTGCAGGCGCACAACCGGCTGGACATCGGCCACGCGCGGGCGATGCAGGGCTGGCCGGTGCTGCAGGACGGGCGCGAACGGATGGTGCTGCCCAGCGGCAATGCCCGCGCCAGCAATGGCGATGCGCTGCGCCAGCTGGTGCTGGGTGGGCTGGGCATGGCGCGGCTGGCGGCGTTCCAGGTGCAGGCTGACATCGCGGCGGGGCGTTTGCTGCCGGTGCTGGAGGAGGCTAATCCGGGCGACCTGGAAGAGGTGCACGCGGTGTTCCTGGGGCAGGGCGGTTACCTGCCGCTGCGGGTGCGGGCGTTCCTCGATTTCCTGGTGGAGCACGTGGATCTGGCGCAGCCGTTGGGGTGACGCCGCGCGCGGACGCGCGCGAGCCGAGCGTGGGCTCGGCTCTACATGTCGGGTTTGTCCGGGCGCACGTTGTAGAGCCGAGCCCATGCTCGGCTCAATGTGCTCAGTCCAGCGAGCTGGACGCCACCAGCAGCTTGCGGGCCGCGGCGCGTGCTTCCTTGCTCACTTCCACGCCACCCAGCATGCGCGCCAGTTCTTCCTCGCGCGCCTTGGTGTCCAGCTTCTCCACCGCGCTCTGGGTCATGCCTTCCACCGGGGCCTTGCTGACCCGGTAATGGGCGTGGCCCTTGGAGGCGACCTGCGGCAGATGGGTCACGCACAGCACCTGGCGCTTCTCGCCGAGGGCACGCAGCTTCTGCCCGACGATGTCGGCCACCGCGCCGCCGATGCCGGAGTCGACTTCGTCGAACACCATGGTCGGCACCGCATCCAGGTCCAGCGCGGCCACTTCGATGGCCAGCGAGATACGCGACAGTTCACCGCCGGAGGCGACCTTGCGCAGCGCCCGCGGCGGCTGGCCGGCATTGGCTGCCACCAGGAACTCGACGCGCTCGGCGCCCTGCGGGTCGGGCTTGCCGCTGTCCTGTGCTTCCAGCTCGATCAGGAACTGGCCACCCCCCATGCCCAGCTCGGCGATGATGCCGGTGGTGGTGGCGGACAGCTCGGCAGCGGCCTTGCGGCGGCTGGCACTGAGCACCTCGGCCTGCACACGCCAGGCGGCGGCAGCCTTCTCGATCTCGCCGGCCAGGCGCTGCAGGCGCTCGTCGGCACCCCGCAGCTGTTCCACTTCGGCATGCATGCGTTCGCGCTGCGCGCCCAGCTCGTCCATCGGCACGCGGTGCTTGCGGGCCAGGTCGTGCAGGCGGCCGAGGCGACGCTCGTTCTCCTCGAACTGCTCCGGGTCGGCATCGAGGTCGTCGTGCACGCGGTCCAGCAGCGACAGGGCTTCGTGCAGCTGGATCGAGGCGTTCTCGATCAGGCCGTCCACTTCGCCAAGGCGCGGGTCGTGTTCGATCAGGCGCGACAGTTCGTGGCGTACCTGCTGCAGCAGGTCCATGGCCGAGCTGCCGTCGTCGCCGTTGAGCTGGTTGCTGGCCGCCTGGCAGGCGCTCAGCAGGGCGCTGGCGTGGGCCTGGCGGCGGTGGCTGGCACCCAGCGCGACAATCGACTCGGGTTCCAGGTCCTCGCGGTCCAGCTCGCGCAGCTGGTGTTCAAGGAAGCCGATGCGGTCGGAAACGTCGCCCTGTTGCGACAGGGCCAGCGATTCATCGACCAGGGTCTGCCAGGCCGCAGCGGCGCGCCGCACCTGGCGGCGCTCGTCCTCGTTGCGGGCATAGGCATCGAGCAGGGCCAGCTGCGACGGGCGCGTCAGCAGGGCCTGCTGCTCGTGCTGGCCATGGATTTCCACCAGTCGCCCGGCCAGATCGGCCAGCTGCGCCAGGGTCACCGGGCGGCCGTTGATCCACGAGCGCGAGCCGCCATCGGCGCGGATCACCCGGCGCAGCTGGCACTGGTCCTCGTCGTCCAGCTCGTTGTCGGCCAGCCACTGGCGCGCGGCCTGCAGCTGGTCCAGGGCGAACTCGGCCGACAGTTCGGCACGGGCGGCGCCATGGCGGACCACGCCGCTGTCTGCGCGCAGGCCGGACAGGAAGCCGAGCGCGTCGACCATCAGCGACTTGCCGGCGCCGGTCTCGCCGGAAACGACGGTCATGCCCGGTCCGAACTCCAGCTCGGTAGCGCGGACGACGGCAAAATCCTTGATCGAAAGATGTCTGAGCATGGGTACAGGGGTGTCTGAGCCGCGCAACGCTAGCACGCGCGGCGGGGTGGTCCAATGACTTGCCAAGGCGACGCACCGCCATTATCTAGTGTCCGTGTCTCACAGGTTGATTCCATGCACGGTTCCGCTGACCAGCTTGCCCCGCGTGCGCGCCATCTGCTGCGCACGCTGATCGCGCGTTACATCCAGGACGGTGAGCCGGTGGGCTCGCAGACGCTGGCGCGCGTGGCGGGCCTGGAGGTCAGCCCGGCCACCATCCGCAACATCCTGGGCGACCTGGAGGACCTGGGCCTGCTGGCCTCGCCACATACCTCGGCCGGGCGCATCCCGACCGCGCATGGCTACCGGGTGTTCGTCGACAGCCTGCTGCAGATGCAGCCGCCGGGCGAGGGTGAACTGGCCCGCCTGCGCCACGAGCTGGCCGGTGGCGGCAGCACCCAGGCACTGCTGGGCAGCGCCTCGGAGCTGCTGTCGGCGATGAGCCACTTCGTCGGCGTGGTCAGCGCACCGCGGCGCGAGCAGTTCGCCTTCCGCCAGATCGATTTCGTGGCGCTGGATGGCCGCCGGGTGCTGGCGATCCTGGTGTTTGCCGACAACGAGGTGCAGAACCGGGTCATCGAGACGCGCCAGGGCTTCGAGCCGGGCCAGCTGGAACAGGTGGCCAACTACCTCAACGCCCATTTCGCCGGCCTGCCGCTGGCCGAGATCCGTACCCGCCTGCTGCTGGAGCTGCGCGACGCCCGCTCCGAGCTGGAGCAGCTGCTGGCGCACAGCATCGAGCTGGCCGAGCAGGCCCTGCAGCCGCCGGCCGACGACATGCTGGTGGCCGGCCAGACCCGGTTGATGGGGGTGCAGGACCTGTCCGACCTGGAGCGCCTGCGTGAGCTGTTCGAGCTGTTCTCCAGCAAGCGCGAGATCCTGCAGCTGCTGGAGCGCACCATCCAGGCCCCGGGCGTGCGCATCTTCATCGGCGAAGAGACCGGGATGATGCCGCTGCAGGGGGTCTCGCTGGTCACCGCGCCCTATACCGCCAACGGCCAGGTGCTGGGCGTGCTGGGGGTGATCGGGCCCAAGCGGATGGCCTACGACCGGGTGATTCCGCTGGTCCAGGCCACCGCGGACGTGCTCGGGGCGGCCTTTTCGCCGCCGGGACGCGGTCCGGGGCCGGCAGACGCTTGAAACGCAGCATCCCGCCCACACTAGGGTGGGTGGAGGCGGAGAGTGACCGCCAGGGACCCAGACATGAACCAAGAACATCCAGATATCGAATCCCAGCAGAGCGCCGCCGATGCGGCCGCTGCCGCAGGCACCCATGACGAACTGGAGCGCCTGCGCGCCGAGGTCGAGCAGGTCAAGGCCGATGCGCTGCGTGAGCGCGCCGACCTGGAGAACCAGCGCAAGCGCGTAGCCCGCGACATCGAGCAGGCCCGCAAGTTCGCCAACGAGAAGCTGCTGGGCGAGCTGCTGCCGGTGTTTGACAGCCTGGATGCCGGCCTGAAGGCCGCCGGCGACGATGCCAACCCGCTGCGCGAGGGGCTGGAAATGACCTACAAGCAGCTGCTGAAGGTCGCCGCCGACAACGGCCTGGTCCTGCTGGACCCGACCGGCCAGGCGTTCAACCCGGAACACCACCAGGCCATCAGCCAGGTGCCGGCCCCCGGCGCCGCCCCCGGCAGCGTGGTAACCGTGTTCCAGAAGGGCTACCTGCTCAACGAGCGCCTGCTGCGGCCGGCGCTGGTGGTCGTGGCCGCCGATTGACGCGCCGGGCCGGCAACGGCCCATCGCCGTCAGGTAGCGCCGGGCCAGGCCCGGCGTTCCTTGAACGGTTGAACACAGCGTTCGGGTGACGGCTTGAATGTTCCACGAGCCTCCCCCACATCCCATTCATCCACCGGCCGACCGGCCGGACTGACACCAACAAGCATTCTTCAGGAGTCTCCCCCATGGGCAAGATCATTGGTATCGACCTCGGCACCACCAACTCGTGCGTGGCGATCATGGACGGCGGCAAGGCCCGCGTCATCGAGAATTCGGAGGGCGATCGCACCACCCCGTCGATCGTCGCCTACACCAAGGACGGCGAAGTCCTGGTCGGCGCCTCGGCCAAGCGCCAGGCCGTCACCAACCCCAAGAACACCTTCTACGCGGTGAAGCGCTTGATCGGCCGCAAGTTCACCGACGCCGAAGTGCAGAAGGACATCGGCCACGTCCCGTACAGCATCCTGGCCCATGACAATGGCGACGCCTGGGTGTCGACCAGCGATGCCAAGAAGATGGCGCCGCAGGAAATCTCGGCCAAGGTGCTGGAGAAGATGAAGAAGACCGCCGAGGACTTCCTCGGTGAGAAGGTCACCGAAGCGGTCATCACCGTGCCGGCCTACTTCAACGACAGCCAGCGCCAGGCGACCAAGGACGCCGGCCGCATCGCCGGCCTGGACGTCAAGCGCATCATCAACGAGCCGACCGCGGCCGCACTGGCCTATGGCCTGGACAAGGGCGACAACAAGGATCGCAAGATCGTGGTGTACGACCTGGGCGGCGGCACCTTCGACGTCTCGGTGATCGAGATCGCCAACGTCGACGGTGAGAAGCAGTTCGAAGTGCTGGCCACCAACGGCGACACCTTCCTGGGCGGCGAAGATTTCGACAACCGCGTCATCGAGTACCTGGTTGAAGAGTTCAACAAGGACCAGGGCATCGACCTGCGCAAGGATCCGCTGGCCCTGCAGCGCCTGAAGGACGCCGCCGAGCGCGCCAAGATCGAGCTGTCCAGCGCCCAGCAGACTGAAGTGAACCTGCCGTACGTCACCGCTGACGCGTCGGGTCCGAAGCACCTGAACATCAAGCTGACCCGCGCCAAGCTGGAATCGCTGGTCGACGAGCTGATCAGGAAGTCGATCGAGCCGTGCCGCGTCGCCCTGAACGATGCCGGCCTGCGTTCGAGCGACATCAGCGAAGTGATCCTGGTCGGTGGCCAGACCCGCATGCCGAAGGTGCAGCAGGCGGTGACCGAGTTCTTCGGCAAGGAACCGCGCAAGGACGTCAACCCGGACGAAGCCGTGGCACTGGGTGCGGCGATCCAGGGCGGCGTGCTGGGCGGCGACGTCAAGGACGTGCTGCTGCTGGACGTGACCCCGCTGTCGCTGGGCATCGAGACCATGGGTGGCGTGTTCACCAAGATCATCGAGAAGAACACCACCATCCCGACCAAGGCCTCGCAGGTGTTCTCCACCGCCGAGGACAACCAGTCGGCCGTGACCGTGCACGTGCTGCAGGGTGAGCGCGAACAGGCCCGCTTCAACAAGTCGCTGGCCAAGTTCGACCTGTCCGGCATCGAGCCGGCGCCGCGCGGCCTGCCGCAGGTGGAAGTGTCCTTCGACATCGACGCCAACGGCATCCTGCACGTGTCGGCCAAGGACAAGAAGACCAACAAGGAACAGAAGGTCGAGATCAAGGCCGGTTCGGGTCTGTCCGAGGAAGAGATCGCACGCATGGTCGCCGACGCGGAAGCCAACCGCGAAGAAGACAAGAAGTTCCAGGAACTGGTGCAGGCCCGTAACCAGGCGGATGCCCTGATCCACGGCACCCGCAGCGCCATCACCGAGCACGGCAGCAAGGTCGGCGGCGATGTCATCGGCAAGGTCGAGGCGGCTCTGGCCGACCTGGAAACCGCGATGAAGGGCGACGACAAGGCACAGATCGAAGCCAAGTCGAAGGTGCTGGAAGAAGCCGGCCAGGCGCTGTTCGCCGCCGCTTCGGCCGACCAGGGCGGTGCCCCGGGTGCCGACGCCGGCAACGCAGGCAAGGCGCAGGATGACGTGGTGGACGCCGAGTTCACCGAAGTCAAGGACGACAAGAAGTCCTGATCCGGACCGACACGGGACGCTGGCCGCCAGCGTCCCGTTGTCGTACCAGGGTCCTGACCGCCCACCGGCGTGTCGGGGCGCCCGACGCAAGAGCGGACCTGGTTCCGCTCTTCCGCTTTGACGAATCCCGACTTTCCGGAATGCGATCCACGATATGAGCAAGCGCGATTACTACGAAGTGCTGGGCGTTGCCCGCACCGCCACCGACGAAGAGCTGAAGAAGGCCTACCGTCGCTGCGCGATGAAGTTCCACCCGGACCGCAACCCGGGTGATGCGGCGGCCGAAGCCTCCTTCAAGGAGTGCAAGGAAGCCTACGAAACGCTGTCCGACGGCAACAAGCGCCGCATGTACGATGCCCACGGCCACGCCGCGTTCGAGCACGGCATGGGTGGCGGTGGCGGTCCGGGCGGCCCGGACATGAACGATATCTTCGGCGATATCTTCGGCAACATCTTTGGTGGCGGCGGTGGCGGTCAGCGCCAGGCCCGTCGCGGTGCCGACATCGGCTACGTGATGGAACTGGATCTGGAAGAGGCCGTGCGCGGCGTCGAGCGCCGGATCGAGATCCCGACCCTGGCCGAGTGCGGCGACTGCGATGGCAGTGGCTCCGAAGACGGCAAGGTCGAGACCTGCAACGTCTGCCATGGCCGCGGCCAGGTGCGCATCCAGCGCGGCATCTTCGCCATGCAGCAGGCCTGCCACAACTGCAACGGCCGTGGCCAGATCATCGCCAAGCCGTGCAAGACCTGCCATGGCAACGGCCGCATCGAGGAAGACAAGGTGCTGTCGGTGAAGGTGCCGGCCGGCGTCGATACCGGCGACCGCATCCGCCTGCAGGGCGAAGGCGAGGCCGGCCCCGCCGGTACGCCGCCGGGCGACCTGTACGTGGAAGTGCGCGTGCGCGAGCACCACATCTTCCAGCGCGATGGCGATGACCTGCACTGCGAAGTGCCGATCCGCATCTCGCAGGCCGCGCTGGGCGACACCGTGCGCGTGGCCACCCTCGGCGGCGAAGCGGAAATCCGCATCCCGGCCGAGACCCAGACCGGCAAACTGTTCCGCCTGCGCGGCAAGGGCGTGCGTTCGGTGCGCAGCCGCAGCGAAGGCGACCTCTACTGCCGCGTGGTGGTGGAAACCCCGGTGAACCTGACCAACGACCAGCGCAAGCTGCTGGAGCAGTTCGAAGCCACCTTCGTCGGCGAGGAAGCGCGCAAGCATTCGCCGAAGTCGGCCACCTTCATGGATGGCGTGAAGGGCTTCTGGGACCGGATGACGTCCTGAGTTTCCAGGTACGTGTTGAACGACGACGCCGGGCTCTGCCCGGCGTTTTCGTTTGCGGGCGGCTACCTGATTTCCCAGTCGGCCGTGCCGTGGATGCGGCGGCCCTGGAACAGCAACGTCCCGCGATCACCTATGACGTCCAGCTCGAACCAGGGCTGGCCATCGCGCTTGCGTGGGCGGACATAGAGCCGTTTTTCGCGTCGATTCATTTCGACGTAGTACGGATTGCGCTCCGGCGCACCATCCGCCTTTCCGGTCCAGACGACATGGATGTAGCCGTCATCGCTTCGACCCTGGATCTCAAGCAAGAAGTGGAATCCGTCCGTCTGTTCGTCGGAGTAGAAGCTGAAATGCGTGCCGCTCGCCTGCGCGGGCGGGCTGATGGCGGCCAGCGCCAGTAGTACAGCAACAGCGAATCCTGACGCGACGATCCATGTCCTCTTCATGCTGGTCTCCTTTCCATGGGGTGGTTATCGAAGCACGCACGTGCTGGCAAACATCCTACCCGGACGCGGCAATGGAGCCACGCCGTGCGTGGATGTCGTTCAACGCCTCACCGGAAAAATGCCGCCGGGGTCTGCCCCAGCTGCCGCTTGAACATGCTGGTGAACGCACTGGGGCTGTCATAGCCCATCGCCAGCGCCACATCGATCACCTTTTCGCCCACGGCCAAGCGTTCCATCGCCGCCAGCAGCCGTGCCTGCTGCCGCCACTGGCCGAAGGTCATGCCCAGTTCGCTGGCGAAGTGGCGCTGGATGGTTTTCACGTCCACCGCCAGGGCTTCGGCCCAGTCCTGCAGCGTGGCCTCGTCGCCGGGATGCTTCTGGATGTGCTGGCAGATGCGCTGCAGGCGCGGATCGGCCGGCGTCGGCAGGTGCAGCGGCAGCACGTCCATGCGGTGCAGTTCATCCAGCAGCAGGCGCACCACGCGGCCATCGCGGCTGTCGTCCTCGTGCTCGCCCTCGATGAGGGTCGCTGCATGCAGCAGCTCGCGCAGCAGCGGCGCCACCTGCACTGCGAAGGCCTCGGTGGCCAGCTGCGGGGCGAATGCCGGGTCGATGTAGAGGCTGCGCATGTGCACATCGGCGATGCAGTCCACCGCATGGGCCATGCCGGCCGGCATCCAGATGGCGCGGGTGGACGGCACCACCCAGCGGCCGACTTCCGAACGCACGACCATCAGCCCGGACATGGCATAGACCAACTGATGGCGGCGATGGCGGTGCGGCGACACCCGGGTGCCGGCCGGGTAGTCCTTGACCCGGCAGGTCACCGGCCGGTGGCCGGGCACCTCATTCCAGGGCGCGGACTCCCGGATCGAGCAGGGAGTGTCCTTTTTGCGATATGGCATGACCAGAACGCGGCGGAAGGGAGGGAGAGGGCACCGTAGCATGCAGGGCTCGCCCCCAACCTGACTGCGCACCATGTCCAGCCTGGCCACACCCGCCCCCACCGTCCGCAGCTCGACCCGCGGCGTGCTGGCGGCGATTTCCACCTCCCACATGGTCAACGACATGATGCAGTCGCTGATCCTGGCCATCTATCCGGTGATCAAGGGAGGCTTCAACCTCAGCTTCACCCAGATCGGCCTGATCACGCTGACCTACCAGCTGACCGCCTCGATCTTCCAGCCGCTGGTCGGCCTGGTCACCGACCGCAAGCCGGCGCCGTATTCGCTGCCGATCGGCATGGCCTCGACCTTGTGCGGCATGCTGCTGCTCGGCTTCGCGCCGAACTACGCGATGGTGCTGCTGGCTGCGGCGATGGTCGGCATCGGTTCGGCCATCTTCCACCCGGAAGCCTCGCGCATCGCGCGGCTGGCCTCCGGCGGTCGTCACGGGCTTGCCCAGTCGGTGTTCCAGGTCGGCGGCAACTTCGGTACTGCCTTGGGCCCGTTGATTGCCGCCGCGGTGATCGTGCCTTATGGCCAGCACGCCGCCTCGTGGTTTGCCGGCGCCGCGCTGATCGGCATCGCCCTGCTGACCTATGTCAGCCGTTGGTACGCGCTGCATCTGGGCGCCCCGCGCCCGGTCGGGCAGGCCACGGTCGCCCCGCGTCATCCGACCCGCACCGTGGCCCGGGTGATGGCGATCCTGCTGGTGCTGATCTTCAGCAAGTACTTCTACATGGCCAGCATCGGCAGCTACTTCACCTTCTACCTGATCCACCACTTCGGCATTCCGGTGGCGCAGGCGCAGCTGCACCTGTTCGCGTTCCTGGTGGCGTCGGCAGCCGGCGGTTTCCTCGGTGGCCCGCTGGGCGACCGCATCGGCCGCAAGCCGATCATCTGGACCTCGATCCTGGGCGTGGCGCCGTTCGCGCTGGCGCTGCCGCATGCGGATCTGTTCTGGACGACGGTGCTGGCGGTGCTGATCGGCTTCGTACTGTCGTCGGCGTTCTCGGCCATCGTGGTGTATGCGCAGGAGATGATGCCGCACCGCATCGGCATGGTGTCGGGGCTGTTCTTCGGCTTCGCGTTCGGCATGGGTGGGCTGGGTGCTGCGGTGCTGGGTCTGCTGGCGGACAAGACCAGCATCGAGTACGTGTACCAGCTGACCGCGTTCCTGCCGCTGCTGGGCATCATTGCGGCCTGGCTGCCGCCGTCGCGTCCTGCTGCTCACTGAGGGGTTTGGGTTTGCAGGGCTTGCAGCCCTGCACCTGCTTCAAACCACGGCAACGTCAACTTCAAAAGCTGGCTTTCCGTGGGTTGGCGGGGTGGGTCCGGTTGAGGGGGGCGCTGCAAGTACGTCCATGTAAGCTCGGTCGCCGCATCCATGCGGCTCACG
>NZ_JACVTV010000057.1:0-26578 GCF_016624625.1 Stenotrophomonas sp. S41
GGTTTACGGCGTCCCCGCAAACCCACAGTGCCCCGCCATCCCACGGAATGCAGGCTTTTGACGTTGAAGTTGATTCTGCAGGTGCAGGGCTGCAAGCCCTGCATCAAAAAACCCTTACTTCTTGCGCTCGCGGGTGGGGAACGGCTCCATCGCGCGGAAGCGGTTGCTGTACTCATCGGTCAACGTCCGCGCTTCCTGCCCGTTGCGCACGATCGTCGGGGTCAGCAGCACGATCACTTCCGAACGCTTGTTCACCCGCGTCTTGTTGCCGAACAGACCGCCGACGATCGGCAGCCGGCTCAGGCCCGGCACGCCCTTGGAACCGTCCTCGTCGGAATTGGTGATCAGGCCCGCCAGCATGATCGTGTCGCCGCTCTGCAGCGCCGCCTCGGTGGAAATCTTGCGGGTGTTGATCGGCGGGTTGCAGGTGGTCTTGGTCGGGTCGCAACCGGCCGGAATGGCACCGGCCGAGCTGACTTCCTGCACGATGTCCAGGAACACCACGCCATCACGGGTGATGCGCGGGCGCACCTTGAGGATCACGCCGGTGTCCAGGTACTGCACCTGGCTGTAGGTGCTGTCGCTGATGCCGGTGTTGACCGACACCGAGTTGATCGGAATCTTGGTGCCGACGTTGAGCTGCGCTTCGGCGTTGTTGCGCACGAAGATGGACGGGGTCTGCAGCAGGCGCAGGTTGGTCACCTGGTCCAGCGCGCTGACTACCGCGGCGGCGTTCTTGCCAAGGAAGGTCCAGCCGGTCTCGGTGCCGGTGATGGCGCCGGCGAAGCTGCCCCAGATGTTGCGCCCCAGCGCGCTGGGCAGGGTGCCGCCGCCGGTGGCGCCGGTGTAGCTCTGCCCCTGTACGGCATTTTCGAAGAACCAGTTGACGCCGTACTTCAGGTCGCCGTTCAGATCGACTTCGGCCACCTGCGCTTCGATGTGCACCTGCAGCGGCATCACGTCCAGCTTCTCGATCACTTCGCGGATCGAACGCCAGGCCTGCGGGGTGGCGCGCACCAGCAGTGCATTGGTTTCTTCCACCGCCGAGACGCCGACGGTGTCACCTTCCACATCGAGGCTGACGCTGATGTTGCCTTCCTGCCGCTGCGGGAGGTTCATCGTGCTGGTCATGCCGCCGTTGGCGCTGGAGGAGGTGCCGGTACCGTTGGTGTTGTTGCTGCTGCCATCGCTGGTGTTGCTGAAGGTGTCGCCACCCCGGCTGTCCAGCTGCATCGGCGTCGCGCCCGGGGCCAAGCCGGCGCTGGAACCCCGGTTGTTGCGGTGGTTGCTGCTGGCGAAGGCTTCGGACAGGCGCTGGGCCAGGTCGCGCGCCTTGATGTAGCGCAGCTCGTAGGAGAACAGGCGGGCGCTGCCACCGGCGGTGTCGATGCGGTCCAGCCACTGCTGGATCTGGTCCAGGTAGCGCACCTGCGGGGTGATCACCAGCACGGCATTGGCGTTTTCCAGCGGCAGGAAACGGAACATGCCGGCGCTCGGCGTCTTGCTGTCTTCGCCGAACACTTTCTCCAGGTCACTGGCGACCTGCTCGGCCTTGCCCGACTGGATCGGGAACACGCCCACCGACATGCCCGACAGCCAGTCGACGTCGAAGATCTCGACGGTGTGCAGGTAGTTTTCCAGCTCGGCGCGGGTGCCACCAAGGGTGATCACGTTGCGGCCGGTATCGACGTTGACGATGGCATTGGGCCGCGCATACGGCTCCAGCACCTTCTTCATCTCGCTGGCGGAAATGAACTGCAGCGGCACCACGCGCACTTCGAAACCGCGGGCACTGGAGGCCGGCGCGGTGCTGGGTGCGACGGTGCCGGCCAGTGCCTGGTCGGCGGCGACGATGTTGTAGCGGCCACCGCTGTAGACCATGCGGGCGTTGTTCCAGCCCAGCACCATCTCCAGCAGGTTCAGCGCCTGCGCCGGCGACACCGGCTTGGGCGTGGCCAGGGTGACCGTGCCCTGCACGCCCGGCGCGATGACGTAGTTCTGCCCGAGCATGTCGCCAAGGATCGCCTTGACCACCGCGTGCACCGACTCACCTTCGAAGTTGAAGGTGGCGCTGCCGCCGCTGGCCGAATGCAGGGCCGGTGACGGCGCGCGCGCGGCCTCGCGGTTGATCATGGTGCCGCTGCCACGGCGGATCACCGCCTGCGGCGTGCCGGCGGCGGCATCACCTTCGACCACCTGCGGATCGGCGGCGGCGGCACCGGCCTCCGGTGGCGGCGTGGTGGCACTGCGATGGACATGCGGGCCGGACACGGTGGCGCAGCCGACCAGCAGCGTCAGGGCAAGGGACCAGGGCAGAAAACGCAGGTTCATGCATTCACTCTATCGGTTGGAGCCATCGCCCGGGGGCGGCGACGGTTGTTGCTGCTGTTGCTGCAGCTGACGGCGGCGGGCCTGGATGCGTTCGCGGATGGCCTGCATCTGCGCTTCGCTGGGGCCGTTGTTGGCGGGGGCGGCCGGCGATGGCGCGCTTGCCGAGGCGGCCACACCGGCGGCGCCGCTGACGACATCGGGGCTGGGCCGCGCATTGGACGCGGCTGCGGCGGCGGCGGGGGGCGGCGGCGGTGGCACGACACCGGCAGGCGGCACAGCGCCATTGGCGCCGCGCAGCACGGTCGGCGGTTCACCGCCCTGCCCGTTGTAGGTGACCAGTTCCAGCACCTGGCTGCCGCTGGGGCCGATCACCGTGGCCTGGCGGGGCTCCAGTGCGACCAGCTGCCAGCCATCGACCGCCTCACCATTCAGGCGCAGGCGCACCGAGCGGTTCTGTTCGGTGGTGAAGGTGGCCATGCTGAAGCTGTCGGTGAGCAGCACGCCGGTCAGGCGCAACGCGGCACTCGCGGCCGGTTCGCTGCCGCCCAGCAGATACGGGCGCGGCCGCCGGTCTTCGGCGAACAGCGGGCGTTCGCCGATGGCGCTGAAGCTGTCGGCCGCGACCATGCGCTCGGCGGCCATCGGCGGCAGGGCCGGCAGCGTGGCCTGCGCGGCGGCATCACTGTCGGCAGCCGGCAGGCGACCGCCCAGGCCGAAGCCGGTAGCCAACCAGGTGGCGCCCGCCCAGCCGGCCAGGGCCAGCAGGAAACCGGTGCGCAGGGTGATCGGGTCACGTTTCATCGGTGCCCTCCGCTTCCACCGGCGGCTCGGCCGGTGCAGGGCTGGCATCGGCGGCAGGCGCCGCTGCAGGAGCATCCGTCGCAGGCACGGCGGCGGCATCGCCACCGGCCCCGGGCAGCAGGTAGCCCGCCAGTTCGAACGACACGTCCAGGCCCAGGCCCGATTCGTTCGCCGATTGCTGGAAGCGCTGCGCGATCAGGTTGAGGTTGTCGACGAACAGGCGCGGGCTGCCGGTTTCCAGGCTGTGCAGGACGGTGGCCAGTTCGGCCACGCCACAGCGCAGGCGCACCTGCATGGCCACGCGCACGAACTCGGCATCGCGGCGGTTGTCGGTGAGCGGCGTGCGGTTGCTGATGGTGCAGCTGCGGTTGCCCGGGCTGGCCGTGGCCACTGCGTCCTGCACGCGCGCGCCGAGGGCCGCGGCGGCGGCTTCGGCGGTGGCTTCGCGCAGGAAGCCGGGGCGCTGCTGCAGGGCCTCGCGGGTCTGCTGCAGGCGCTGTTCGATCTGCGGCTGCTGCTGCAGCTGTGCCTGCACGCGCTGCTGGCGCTCGCGCAGCGCGGCCACGTCGTCGTTGATGGCCAGCAGCGGCTGGGTGAACCACGGGTGCACCAGCAGCAGGTAGGCCAGGCCCAGCACTGCGACCAGCAGTGCCAGCGCCAGCCAGCGGTCACGGCGTGCGCTTGGCATCGGCATCGGCCGCCTCCTTGGCTGGGGCGGCAGGCGCGGCGGCCGGGGCCACCGGCACCGGCTGCAGTTCCGCGGTCAGGGTGAAGCGGTCACGGCCGCTGCCGGCGCCGTCGGCCTGCAGCACGCCGGTCAGGTTGACCTTGCGCCACTGCGGTGCGTCCTGCAGCAGCTGCACCAGCTGCGAGGCTTCGCTGCTGAGGCCGATCAGCTGCAGGTTGTTGTTCTCGATGGCCAGTTTTTCCAGGTAGGTGCCGCTGGGCAGGCGCTGGGTCAGTTCGTTCCACAGCTCCACCGTGCTGGCGCGCTGGGCGCGCTGCTTTTCCAGGAAGGCGGCACCGTCCAGCAGCGCCTGCAGTTCGCTGCGCTCGCTGGCCACGCCTCGCGCACTGCGGGCGCTGCGCTCGACCTCGTCGCGCAGCGCGTCGGCGGCCTCGCGGCGGTTGTCCAGCAGCTGTGCGGCAGCCAGCACCAGCATCACCAGCGCAGCCAGGCCGAGCAGCAGGTTCCAGCGCCGCATCGGGTCATGCCGCGACTGGCGCTGGGCGTGCGGCAGCAGGTTCACCTGCAGCGGCTGGCCCTGCGCGTCGAGGGCATCGACACCGGACAGCGCATCGGCCCAGGCGCCGACCTGGCCGCGCCAGGCATCAAGCTGGCGCAGCGGCCACGCCACCAGTTCAACCTGCAGCAGCCCTTCACCGGCACTGCCGCGTTCGCGCACGTCATAGCTGACCTGGCTGGACTCGAATGGCGTCTGCCGGTCGATCTCGTAGCCGACCACCGCGCGCAGGCGGTCGCCGGCGGCCATCGGCAGGCGCAGGTTGCGGCGCAGGACCTGCGGTTCGGCCAGCAGCCAGACCCGCGGCAGGCTGCGCAGGCGCGCGTCGAGGACACGGTCCAGTTCAGCCGGCGGGGTCGGCCATGGCAGGCTGGCCACGGGTTCCAGGCCCTGCCCGGCTTCGCGCCAGACCTGCAGCAGGTCACCCTGCCGCTGCAGCAGCAGGCGGGTCTGCGACCAGCCCAGCGCCCACTGCCAACGCGCCGGTACCCAGGCCAGCAGGGACTGCCGCCACCAGCGCAGAAAACGGCCCGCACCTGGGCCGATCCGCCCCTGCACCTGCCGCAGGCTGTCCTGCCATGCCGTCATCTTGCTGCCATTCCCTGCTCCCAGCGAAGCACCGTGTAGGTTCGTCCGGGCACACCGCCCGATCCATTGCGTACCACCGCCTGCAGGACCGACAAGCGACCGCTGCCGTCGATGGCACGGGTCTCGATACTATAGGTGCCGCTGCCGCTGGCAAGCATTGACGGCGCAGCACCGGAACCTTCGTCACGCTCCAGCTGGGCGCGCTGCGCCAGCACCTGCTCGGCATCCAGGCCCAATGCGGTCAGCACCGGCGCCCCCGCCACGCGCGGATCCGGCCGCGCCTGGCGGCTGTACAGCGTCAGATACGGCAGCATCGCCGTGTACAGCGAGGCACGCATGCCAAGCACGCGCTGCAGTTCGCCCAGGGTTTCGAAGCGCTTGTTGCGCGGCCCATACGGCAGGCCCGCCGCTGCATAGTCCGGCGCCTCGGCGCCACCACCGGGCTGCAGCAGGCTGTCGGCGTCGCGCCAGTCGATGATGGCGCCGGCCAGCTGCCGGGCCTGCTCGGCGGGCTCGCCCAGCGCCTGCAGGAATGCAGTCAGCAGCGTGGCGTCGGCAAGGTTCAGGTTGATCTTGCCGTTCTCGTCCAGCACCCGGATCTCGACCGGGACATCGTCGTACTGCCAGCGGTAGGTGCGTCCATCGGCCTGCCAGGCCGGCCGTTGCGGGTCCGGGCGCAGGCGCAGCAGTGCATATTCCAGCCCGGCACGGGCACGTTCTTGGCCGCGCGCGTCATCGTCGAGCACGCGCTGCTGCAGGTGCTCCACGCGTGCGGTCAGCGCAAAGGCACCGACCAGCGCGGTCATCAGCGCGATCAGCCACAACACCAGCACCAGGGCGGCCCCGCGCTGTGCCTTCATCGTGCACCGCCCATGCCGCCGCTGCGCGGTGCAACCACCAGCGGCGGCCACGGCGCGCCACGCTGCGGCACGATCTGCACTTCCACCAGCAACGGCAGCCGCCGGGTGTCGTCCCAGCGCGGCAGCCAGTCGCTCATCTGTCCGTTGGCCGGGTCGATGCCCCGGTAGCGCAGCTTCACTTCTTTCAGTGCATCGGCCAGCACTTCGGGTGGGCGCGGCGGTGTTTCCGGCAGGCGTTCTCCTTCCTGCAGCAGCACCAGGTCCAGCAGCAGGCGGCGCTGGCCGGGCGCGCCATCCACCTGCAGGGTATGCAGGTAGGGCCCGCCGCGACCGAGATAGCCGGGCAGATCGGCGACGAACTGCATGCCTTCGTCATCGCCCTGGAAGAACACCGGCTCGCGGGTCGGATCGGGTACCTCGATCGGGCTGCGCAGCGCACCGCCCAGCTGGCGCCGCAGCAGCGCCTGCACCGCGCGCATGCGTTCGCTGTCGGCCGCGATCTGTTCGCCGCGTTGGCTGACCGCCATCGCCGCACGCACGCTGGCGAATGCCAGGGCCAGGCCACCGGCCAGCAGCACGGTGGCCAGCATCACTTCGACCAGGGTGAAGCCGGCGACGCGACGCTTCATCGTGCGCCCTCCAGGTCCGGCGGCAACAGGCGCAGGCTGCGCCACTGCAGTTTCTCGCGTTCGCCGTCACCCCAGCGCACCTGCAGCTGCAGTTCGGCCAGCCACGGCGCACCCGGTGACTGCGTCGGCGCGACATCGCCGGCACGCGGCTCGCTCCATGGCTGCACCTGCAGCTGCCAGTGGTAGCGGCCCTGTTCCCATTCGCCACTCTGGCTGCCGACCTGCAGTGGCGCGTCAACGCCGGCGCTGGCCAGCAGCGACTGCGCATGCAGCACCGCACGGGTACGCAGCTCGCCATCGCGAACCTGCCGCGCGCCGCCGGACAGGCTGCCCAGCAGCAGGGTCAGCGCCAGGCCCAGCAGGGCGAAGGCCACGATCACTTCGAGCAGGGTGAAACCACGCGCCGACTGTTTCATTGCGCCCGCCATGGACCGGAACGGACCTCGCCGGTCAGCCAGCCGACATCGATGCGCCATTCGGCGGCGTCGCGCTGCAGGCGGATGCGGCCGCCACTGGAGCCGCCGTCGGGATGGAATTCGATCACGCCCTGCCCCGGCGCATCGCTGAGCTGCGCCGCGCCTTCAAACACCACCTGCACCGGTTCGGGCACGCTGCCACGACGTTCGTTGGCACCCTGCCAGCGGTGCTCGGCCGGTTCGATGACGAAGCGCTGCGGTTCGCCGCGGGCAATCGCCTGCGCGCGCACCATGCGCAGCTGGCTGGCGATGTCCTTGCCGGCGCTGCGCAGCTGCATGCCGGCAAAGCCACGCGACAGGCCGGCTGCCGTGATCAGGCCGATGGCCGCGATCAACGCGATCACCAGCAGCATCTCCAGCAGCGACAGGCCGGTCGCGCGCCTGCCGTGCAGGCGCGGGCTGGGCAGCCGGCGCGGCAGGTACGGCGTCATGCAGGATTACGGCTCGTAGCGGATGTCGGCGTCGACGCTGCTGCCGCCGGTCTTGCCGTCCTTGCCCAGGCTGATCAGCTCGTAGGCCTGGCCTTCGCCCGGCGCGCGGTACTCCAGCGCGTGGCCCCACGGGTCGTTCAGATCGGCAGGCTTGGCGTACGGACCCAGCCAGCCACCGACACCGGCCGGCGAGGTCACCAGGTCATTGAGCGACCCGGGCAGCTTGCCGGTGTCGATCTGGTAGTTGTCGATCTTCGAGGCGACGGTCTGCACCTGCGCCTTGGCGATGTTCGCCTTGCCGCGGTCGGCGCCGCCCAGCACGCGGCTGGCGACCAGGGTCAGCACCGCGCCGATCAGCACGATGACGATGATGATTTCCAGCAGGCTCATGCCGGTCTGGTGGCGTGCGCTGGCGAAGGACAGGCGGATCGGGCGACGGGAAGCAAGCATGGTCGGTCCTTTCAGTTGCGGTGAGTCGGGGTTGCAGGGAAAACCATCGTCAGCCGATGGCGTTGGTGAGGTCGTACAGCGGTACCAGCACGGCCACGATGACCGCGCCGACCACCGAGGCCAGCACCAGGGTGATGGCCGGCACCATCGCCGCCAGCAGGCGGTCGATGCGGCGGGCGCTGTCCTGTTCGAAGGTATCGGCGGCCTTCAGCAGCATGGTGTCGAGCGCGCCGGATTCCTCGCCGACCTGGATCATCTGCAGGGCCAGGCGCGGGAAGCGCTTGCCGCGCGACAGCGCCAGCGACAGGCCAGCACCGTTCTTCACTTCGTCGGCGGCGGTGTCCAGGTCAGCGGCCAGCGCACGATTGCCCAGGACGTTGCGGGCAATGCCCAGCGCACCCAGCAGCGGCACGCCGTTGCGCAGCAGCGTACCGAGGGTGCGGGCCAGGCGCGCGGTTTCCAGTTCGCCGAGCAGGCGGCCGATGCCGCGCCGCTGCAGCAGCCAGCCATCCAGCGCCAGGCGCGCGGCGGGCTGGCGGAACTGGCGTTCCAGCAGCAGCGCCAGCACCGCCGGCACCACCAGCAGCAGGATCCACCAGTCACGCACGAACAGGCCCAGCTGCAGCACCGCGTTGGTGAACCACGGCAGCGCCACGTCCAGGCTTTCATACATCTGCGCGAACTGCGGCACCACGTAGCCAAGCAGGAACAGCAGCGCACCACCGACCACCACCAGCAGGATGGCCGGGTAGACCAGCGCGTTGACCACCTTGCCCTGCAGCGCGCGGCTGCGTTCAAGGTAATCGGCCAGGCGCTGCAGGGTCTCGTGCAGGCTGCCACCGGCTTCACCGGCGCGCACCATGTTCACGTACAGGCGCGAGAACAGGCCGTGCTGCCGTTCCAGCGCAGTCGACAGCGGCGCACCGCCGCGCACCACGTCGCGGATGTCGGTGATCGCGCGCCGCGAACGTTCGTCCTCGGGCAGGCCGAGCAGGATCGACAGCGCGCGGTCCAGCGGCTGGCCGGCGCCGAGCAGGGTCGACAGCTGCTGGGTGAACTGCAGCAGCGCCGCGCCCTGCAGCGGACGCGGGCGGAACAGGTTGCCCAGGCTGCTGCCGCCCACCCCGCCGCCCTCGGCGGCCAGGCGCGTTTCCATCGGCAGATGGCCCTGGTCCTGCAGGCGGGCGATCAGCTCGGCCTCGCTGGCCGCTTCCATCTGCCCGTCGAAGACTTCGCCGTGCGGGTTCAGTGCCTTGTAACGATAGGTGGGCATGTCAGCGTCGATCTCCCGCGCGCATCAACCCTCCTCGGTCACGCGCAGGACTTCCTCGATGGTCGTCTGCCCGCTCAGGGCCTTGGACAGGCCGTCTTCGTACATGGTGCGCATGCCGGCCTCGCGGGCGATGCGTTCGATCTCGCCCATGCCATCGCGACGCATCACCGCGCGCCGCAGCGCGTCGTTCATCACCAGGAATTCCATGATGGTGGTGCGGCCCAGGTAACCGGTCGGTGCCAGTGCCGAGGGCTTCGGACGGAACAGGTGGATCGGCCCCTGCGGCTGCAGGCGGCGCAGTTCGAAACGTTCGATCTCCTCCGGCGAGGCTTCGTAGCGCTCGGCGTGGGTGGGCTCCAGGCGGCGCACCAGGCGCTGGGCGAGGATGCCGTTGATGGTGGACGTGAGCAGGTAATCCTCCACGCCCATGTCGAGCAGGCGGGTGATGCCGCCGGCCGCGTTGTTGGTGTGCAGGGTGGACAGCACCAGGTGGCCGGTCAGCGCCGACTGGATGGCGATGCGCGCGGTTTCCAGGTCGCGCATTTCGCCGATCATGATGATGTCCGGATCCTGGCGCACGATGCTGCGCAGCGCGTTGGCGAAATCCAGGCCGATCTGCGGCTTGGCCTGGATCTGGTTGATGCCTTCGATCTGGTATTCGACCGGGTCCTCGACCGTGATGATCTTGACGTCGGCGGTGTTGAGCTGGCTCAGCGCGGTGTACAGCGTAGTGGTCTTGCCCGAACCGGTCGGGCCGGTGACCAGCAGGATGCCGTGCGGCTGTTCCAGCACCTTGCGGAACTGCGGCAGGAACGCATCGGTGAAGCCGAGCCGGTGGAAATCGAAGACCACGGTTTCGCGGTCCAGCAGTCGCATCACCACGCTTTCGCCATGCGCGGTCGGCACGCTGCTTACGCGCAGGTCCAGTTCCTTGCCCTGCACGCGCAGCATGATGCGGCCGTCCTGCGGCAGGCGGCGCTCGGCGATGTTGAGCCGGGCCATGATCTTGATGCGGCTGATGACCGCGGCGGTGAGGTTGGCTGGCGGGCTTTCGCCTTCCACCAGCACGCCATCGACGCGGTAACGCACCTTCAGGCGGTTCTCGAAGGGTTCGACGTGGATGTCCGAGGCGCGCAGTTCCACCGCACGCTGGATCACCAGGTTGACCAGGCGGATGACCGGCGCTTCGGAAGCGAGGTCGCGCAGGTGTTCGATGTCATCGACCGCGCCGCCTTCGCCATCGGCGGTTTCCACGATCGCGCCCATCGCGCTGCGGCCCTGGCCGAACCAGCGCTCGACCAGGTCGTCGATCTCCGCGCGCATGCCCAGCGCCGGGCTGACCGGCACGCCCAGCGCCAGCTGCACGGCCTGCTGCGGGTAGGCGTCGTGGGCATCGGCCAGCCACAGGCGTACGCCATGTTCATCCAGCGCCAGCGGGCAGACGTGGAACTGCTTGAGGAAACGCAGCGACAACGGCAGGCCTTCGGCCAGCGACTGCGGCGGTGCCTCGGGCAGCTGTTTCGCTTCCAGCAGCGGCAGGCCGAGCACGTCGGCGCTGGTCTGCGCCTGGTCACGTTCGGACACCAGCCCCAGCCGCACCAGCAGGCCCAGCAGGCTGCCACCGGCTTCGGCATGCAGCGGGCGTGCACGCGCCAGGTCCCCTTCCTTGAGGCGCCCGCGCGCCAGCAGCGCATCGAGGATGCGGCCTTCGGCGTCGTCGATGGCGGTGGCAGCGAGCGCGTTCACATGACTCTCCTGTCGATCCTCCCGACTTTAGCAGTTCAGCCCGGACTTCCGCTGCCTTGTGCGTGCAGGACCACGAAAGACGACGCCCGTCACCTTCCGGTAACGGGCGTCGCCAATTCACTTACGACATTGCGTGCAACCGTGGCCCTTACTGGGTGGCCAGGATGGTCACGCCGTTGAAGGCCGCTTCGCCCACCACCTTCACGTAGTAGGTGCCGGCCACCGGCTTGGCCACGCGCACGGTTTCGGTGTTGCCCGGGCGGCTCGACTTGGCGTCGTTGTCTGTGGCGGTCGGCACGCGGCCCTGCGCCACGTACACCGAGACGTTACCGGTGCCGCCATAGGTCAGCACGCTCAGCTGCTTGCCGGCGACGGCTTCGAAGGTGTACACGGTCTCGCTGCCGGTCGCGCCGGCAACACCGGCGAGGGCCACCTTGTTGGTCAGCGGGATGCCTTCCGGTTCGCAGTTCTCGGTGCACGGTTCGGCCAGGGCCTTGGCCAGCGCGGCCTTGGCGTCGACGATGCCGGTGCCGATCGGGGTCGATGCCGGAATGGTGACCGGGAACGGACGCGCGGTTTCCTTCAGCAGCGTGCGCATCGCCGCCGGGGTCAGCGGATCCTTGCCACTGGCGATGAGCGCGCTCTGCACCAGTGCAGCGACGCCGGCCACGTGCGGCGAGGCCATCGAGGTACCGCCCATGCCCATGTAGCTGTAGGCGCCCGAATCGGGGGTGGTTGCCGCATCCGAACCGGCCTGCCAGATGAAACCACCCGGGTTGCCGTCCACGCTGCCGCCGCCGCCCGGACCGGACAGGTCCACGCGCGTACCGTAGTTGGAGTAGTAGGTGATGCCACCGGTGATGCGCGTCGCACCCACGGTCACCACGCCGTCGCAGCTGGCCGGGCGGTAGTTGGCGGCGTTGTCGGTGTCGTTGCCGGCGGCCACGACCACGGTGGTGCCACGCGAGATCGCGCCGCTGATCGCATCCTGGTAGGCGCCTGTGCAGGCACCGCTGCCGCCCAGGCTCATGTTGATGATTTCAGCCGGATTGGTGTTGGCGGGAATGCCGGCGACGGTGCCACCGGACGCCCAGGTGATCGCGTCGGTGATGTCGGAGAGGTAGCCACCGCACTTGCCGAGCACGCGCACCGGCAGGACCTTGGCCTTGTGTGCGACACCGGCCATGCCGACGCCGTTGTTGGTCTGCTCGGCGACGGTGCCCGCGACGTGGGTACCGTGCCAGGAGCTGTCTTCCGGCTGCGAGCCGTTGTAGCACTCGTTGGCGTTCTCGACCCAGTCACCGTAGTCCTGTGCACCCGGCACGCGGTCGTCGGTGGCACGGCGCGAGGTCTCGGCGTCGCTGATGAAGTCGTAGCCCGGCAGCAGGTTGCCGACCAGGTCGGGGTGCTGCGGCAGGATGCCGGTATCGAGCACGGCAACGACCACGCCCTCGCCCTGCGACACGTCCCAGGCCGCCGGCGCGTTGATGCCACCGGTCGGGTTGCTCAGGTGCCACTGGTACTGCGCATAGAAGGGATCGTTCGGCACCAGGGCCGGCTTCACGTCGCCCGCGCGCAGCTCGGTACGGCGCAGCTTGACGTCGGCTTCGGCGTACTTGACCGACGGGTCGGCCTTGAGTTCCTTCAGCACGCGCTGCAGTTCTGCCGGGGCCAGGCGGCCCTGCAGGCGGATCACATCGGCGCCGATGCCGAGCTTGCGCACCACCTGCGGGCCCATCGCGCTGGCGCGGCTGGTGCCACCGGACAGGCTGGCGCGGGTGAGTGCGGACTGCACGGTGGACAGCTTGGCCGAGCGGTCGCTGGCGGCCAAGGTGCCCTTTTCATACATCACGATGATGCGCTCAGTGCCCGCTTCGGCGGTGCTGGCCTGGCGCACCGGCTCGCGGGTCGGCAGGCCGGCAGCGTGGACCGCGCCTGCGGCGGTCACCGACAGCAGGGCGGCGGCAAGCACGTTGATGCGAAGGTTCTGCTTATTGATCACGTCACATTCCTCTTCTGGGTCATGGTTGGATCCAACACTGCGGCCATCAATCCTTGACGGATCCCGGCTGGCCGAGCCGGGGTTGCCGAGACCTCCCCTCAGGCCCTGTAGCAGAAGCAGCGCCGGCGGCGTGACCGCCGGCGCGTTGTTGCCTTACCAACCGAAGCCGGCACCGACGCCGACCGAGGCGTCATCACTGCTGAACGCACCGCCGAGGGTGACCGTGGCGCGATCACTGATCGCACGCTGGTAGCCCAGCGACATCGCCGATTCGCCGCCCTGGAAACCGATGCCGACACCGACCCGGTTCTGGGTGCGGATGCCGGCGGCACTGGTGGCCATGTTGAGCATGGCCGCGCTCATCGCGCCCTGGCGGTCGATGCGGCGATCCATGTGGCGCAGGCGGCCATCCACTTCGCCCTTGAACACATCGAAGCTGTCGGCGACGGCCTGCACGCGGCTGTCGGTGTAGCTGTTGGCGGTGGTGATGCCGCGGTCCAACTGGCCCTTGTTCACCGCGTCGGTGGCCGCGGTACCTGCGGCCACGTTGGTGACCTGGCGTTCGTTGCCTTCGCTGCCCACCGACACCGTGTTGGCGCGGTCGGCGACCGAGCCCTGGCCCAGTGCAACCGCATTGGCGGCGGTGGCCGATGCGCCCTGGCCGATGGCCGTGGACGAAGCGCCGCTGGCGACGGCGCCGTCACCCATGGCGACTGCATTGGCACCGACGGCCGGCTGCGCCGCCGTGGCGCCTTCGACGCTGGGCTTGGCCACCACGTTCGACCGCGAGGCCACTGCATCGGCCTCGGCCGCGGTGGCGACCTGGGCGGTGCTCGCCTGCACGCTGGCGCTGCGCAGGCTGGCCGTTGCCGTGCGGCTGGTGCCACCGGCAGTGCGCTGGTCAAGCTCGGTCACCTTCCTGTCCAGTGCACCCAGTGCGTCGCCGACATTGCTGTAGGTCGAGCCCTGGATGACGTAGTTCGGCGCGATGAACACCCCCTGCATGCCGACGCTGGCACCGCCGCCAAGGATGCTGGCGGCATCGCTGAGCGACTGGAACAGCTGGCCGCCGTTGATCGCCTGGCGGCTGCCGGACGCGATGCTGCCGGCGCCGACGTTGTTGATGACGGTGCCTTCGATGCCGGACAGGGTCAGCTGGTCGCGGCTGGCATCGTCGTAGGCCACCGCGTTGGCCGAGGTGGACTCCACCGTGGCGATGCGCGAGTCGAAATCACCGACGCGGGTTTCGACCGCACCCACACGCTGGTTGGTGACGTTGAGCTGCGAACCGGTGACCGCGTCGCTGCTGCCGGCGGCGATGCGGCCGTCGGCCACGTTGACGATGCGGCGGGTGGCCGGACCATCGGTGCCGTTGCCGCCACCGACCGAGACCACGTTGGCTTCCACCGCACGCGCGCCGGCACCCAGGGCCACCGAGTTGTTGCCGCTGACCGCGCTGTTGGCACCCAGCGCCAGCGATGCATTGCCGATGGCGTTGGCGCTGCTGCCCACGGCATTGCTGCGGTTGCCGCTGGCAGTCGCGCCCGAACCCACGGCCACGGCATCGGTGCCGCTGGCGGTAGCCACGCCACTGCCATTGGCCTTGAAGCGCTGGCCGACCGCATCGGCGGTAGCGGCCACGGCGTCGAGCTGGCCCTTGTTCACCGCATCGGTGGTTTCAGTACCGGCGGCCACGTTGGTGATCTGCCGCTGCGTGGCCGCGTTGCCCACCGACACCGTATTGGCGCGGTCGGCCTGCGAGCCGTTGCCGAGCGCGACGCTGTTGGCTGCACTGGCGGTGCTGTTGGCACCCAGCGCGGTGGCATCGGTCGCGTCGGCCCAGGCGTTCCAGCCGATGGCGCTGGCGTAGTCGCTGGTCGCCCAGGCACCGGCACCGAAGGCCGCCGCGCCGGTACCGCTGGCACGCGCCGGGATCAGGCCGAAGTAGGTGCTGCCACCGATGGCCACGCTTTCATCACCCGTGGCTTCGCTGGACTGGCCCATCGCCACCGCGTTGGCACCGGCCGCGGCAGCACCGAAGCCGACCGCAGTGGTGTTGGCGCCGGTGGCCGCCGAGCCATAGCCCAGTGCGGTGCCGAGGCGGCCGCTGGCTTCGCTGTAACCACCGACGGCGGTGGTGCCATCGGCGGTGGCGGAGGCGCGGAAGCCACTGGCCAGCGACTGCGCGCCGCTGGCGATGGCTTCGGCACCGTTGGCCGTGCTGTAGACACCCGTGGCCTGCGCCGCGTTGCCGGTGGCGGTGCTGCTGATCTCGCTGGCCACCGCGCCGCTGCCGTAGGCCGCACTGTTCTCGCCGGTGGCCTGCGCCTCGTTGCCGACGGCCGCGGCATTGGCGCCGGTGGCCAGGCTGTTGAAGCCGACCGCTGTGGCATTTTCAGCCAGGGCGGTGGCGCCGCTGCCCAGCGCGGAGGCGCCGTTGCCGATGGCGTTGGAGGCTTCACCGGCCGCCAGTGCGTTGTCACCTTCCACATAGGCACCGGCATCGCTGTCGGTGCTGCCGCTGGCCTGGAAGTACTTGCCGGTGTTCTCCGCGGTGGCGGCGACGGCATCCAGCTGGTTCTTGTTCACCGCATCGGTGCCTTCGGTACCCGCTGCCACATGGGTGACCTGGCGTTCGCCGCCCTCGCTGCCGACGGCCACCGTGTTGTCACGGTCGGCCGTGGAGCCTGCGCCCAGCGCGACACTGTTGATGCCGTTGGCGGTGGCACCGGCACCGAGCGCGGTGGACTGCACTGCGCCGGCCCACGAGTTCCAGCCGATGGCGGTGGCGTAGTCGTCGGTCGCCCAGGCACCGGCACCGAAGGCCGCCGCACCGTAACCGCTGGCACGCGCCGGGATCAGCCCGAAGAAGGTGCTGCCGCCGATGGCCACGCTTTCATCGCCAGTGGCTTCGCTGGAATCACCCATGGCCACGGAGCTGGCGCCGCTGGCGGTGGCGAACACGCCGGCCGCGGTGCTGTTGGCACCACTGGCCAAGGTGCCGTAACCCAGCGCGGAGCCGAGGCGACCGCTGGCTTCGCTGTAGCCGCCGACGGCGGTGGTGCCATCGGCCGAGGCCGAGGCACGGAAGCCGCTGGCCAGTGACTGCGCGCCGCTGGCGATGGCTTCGGCACCGTTGGCGGTGCTGTAGACCGCCGTGGCCTGCGCGCCGGCACCGGTGGCGGTGCTGCTGGTTTCGCTGGCGACCGCACCACTGCCGAAGGCGGCGCTGTCTTCGCCGGTGGCCTGGGCGTTGTTGCCGATCGCCGCGGCGTTGCCGCCGGTCGCCAGGCTGTTGAAGCCAACCGCGGTGGCGTTGGCCGCCACTGCGGTGGCACCACTGCCGAGCGCGGTGGCACCGTCGCCGATGGCATTGGCGGCCTCACCGGCGGCCAGTGCGTTGTCGCCTTCCACATAGGCGCCGGCATCGCTGTCGTCGCTGCCGCTGGCCTGGAAGTACTTGCTGGTGTTCTCCGCAGTGGCGGCGACGGCATCCAGCTGGTCCTTGTTCACCGCATCGGTGCCTTCGGTGCCGGCCGCGACGTTGGTGATCTGGCGGGTATTGCCAGCGCCGCCGACGGAGACCGTGTTGTCGCGGTCTGCAATCGAGTCGGCGCCCAGGGCCACGCTGTTGGCGCCCTGAGCTTCGGCGGCGTTGCCCAGCGCCGTAGCGTTGGTACCCGGTGCCCAGGCACCACCACCAACCGCAGTGGAGTAATCACCCGACGCTTCGGTGGCGAGCAGGCCGAACAGCGAACCACCGATGGCCACGCTGTTCACGCCAGTGGCCAGGCTGCCCTGGCCGGTGGCCGTGGCATAGGCACCGGAGGCTTCCGAATCGCCACCGAGGGCCACGCTGTTGGAACCGGAGGCGTTGGCGAAGTTGCCGAACGCGGTGGCGTTGAAGGCCGACGCGCTGGCATAGCCGCCGATGGCGGTGCTGTAGCCGCCGGTGGCTTCGGCACCGATGCCGAACGCTGCCGAAGCGGTACCGCTGGCGACGCTCTCGCTGCCGACTGCGGTGGCGGCTTCGCCGCTGGCGCTGCTGAAATAGCCCACTGCCACGGCTTCCTCGCCGCTGGCTTCGGACAGCACGCCGGTGGCGGTGCTGCCGGCACCACTGGACACGGCAGCGGCACCGAAGGCGGCACTCTGCTCGCCGCTGGCTTCGCTTTCCGCACCCTGCGCGGTGGCGTACTCGCCGGTGGCCTGCGCGTTGGCGCCGATGGCGCTGGCGTTGTCCGCCGTGGCCAGGGCATTGAAGCCGATCGCCTGCGCGTTGGTGCCGATGGCATTGGCACCGCTGCCCAGTGCGATGGCGCCGTCACCGATGGCATTGGCGGCTTCGCCGGCGGCCAGGGCATTGTCGCCTTCCACGTAGGCGCCGGCATCGCTGTCGTCGCTGCCGCTGGCCTGGAAGAACTTGTTTCCGGTGCCTGCGCTGGCGGCCACGGCATCCAGCTGGGCCTTGTTCACTGCATCGGTGGCCTGGGTGCCTGCGGCGACGTTGGTGACCTGGCGTTCGCTGCCGGCGCTGCCGACCGACACGCTGCGGTCGCGGTCAGCCACCGAGCCTGCGCCGAGAGCCACGGCATTGTTGCCGTTGGCGGTGCTGCCGGCACCGAGCGCGATGGCGCTTTCGCCACCGGCAACCGTGTTCGTGCCCACCGCGATGCTGTTGACGCTGTTGCCAAGTGCCTGGAAGCCCAGCGCCAGGCTGTAATCGCCGTAGCTGAAGGCACCGCGGCCGACGGCGGTCGAGCTGACACCGTTGGCCCAGCTGTTGTAGCCGATGGAGGTCGCGCCGTTGGCACTGGCCCAGGCCGCCGGGCCGAAGGCCGAGGCGTTGGTACCGGTCGCCCACGCACCTGCACCGAAGGCGGTCGCGCCTTCCTCGCTGGCAGTGCTGTAACCGCCGACAGCGGTGCTGTCATCGGCCTTGGCAAAGGCACTGTCGCCGATGGCGACGGCATAGCTGCCGGTGGCGCGCGACTTGCCGCCCGCGGCGAAGCTGTTGTCACCGGTCGCCTGCGCGGCATTGCCGAAGGCGCTGCTGCTGGCGCCGGTGGCCTGCGCGGCGTTGCCCACCGCAGTGGAACCGGCCGAGGCGGTGGTGCCGACCTGCACCGGATTGCCTTCGTCGTCCAGCAGCGGCTGGTTGTACTCGTCGTACGCCTGGCCGAGGCCACCGATGGCGACGGCACCGTCGCCGTCGGCGAAAGTGTTGCGGCCCAGGGCCACGGTGTCGGCGCCGATGGCACCGGCACCTGCGCCCTGCGCAAGCGCGCCTGCGCCGATCGCATTGCTGGCCGAACCCGCAGCCACCGCACCTTCGCCTTCGGCGTAGGCGCCGGCATCGCTGCCCTCCTCACCCTGCGCCTGGAAGAAGCGCGCGGTGGTGTCGGCGGTGCTGGCCACTGCATCGAGCTGGGCCTTGTTCACCGCATCGGTGTCTTCGGTACCCGCGGCCACGCTGGTGATCTGGCGCTCGCTGCCGTTGCTGCCGACGGCCACGCTGTTGTCACGGCTGGCCTGCGAGCCCGCACCCAGGGCCACCGCATTGCTGCCGGTGGCGCTGCTGTTGGCACCCAGCGCGGTGGCGGTGGCACCCGATGCGGCACTGTTGCCGCCGACGGCGACGCTGTCCTGGCTGTTGCCGCGCGCCCGCACGCCGACCGCGACGCTGTTGTTGCCGGTGCCGAACGCCCCCTGGCCAACTGCCGTTGCACCTTCGCCGCTGGCCCAGCTGTCCGCGCCGATCGCGGTGGCATCGCTGGCGCTGGCCCATGCTGCCTGGCCGACGGCCGAGGCGTTGCTGCCCGTGGCCCACGCGCTGGCACCGTAGGCGGAGGCGCCGTCGGCACTGGCGCTGCTGTAGCTGCCGACCGCGCTGCTGTCGTTGCCCGTTGCGGATGCGCTGGCACCCACGGCGACGGCACGGTCACCCACGGCCTGCGCGTTGCCGCCGGCTGCGACGGCACCCTCGCCTTCGGCGGTGGCACCGGCATCGCTGCCGCTTTCCGGCTGCGCCTGGAACAGGTGCGCGGTGGCATCGGCAGTGCTGGCCACCGCATCGAGCTGGCCCTTGTTCACCGCATCGGTGTCTTCGGTACCGGCGGCCACGTTGGTGATCTGGCGATCGTTGCCTTCGCTGCCGACGGCCACGCTGTTGTCGCGCACCGCTTCGGAGTTGGCACCGAGGGCGACGCTGTTTGCGCCACGCGCGGTGGCGTAGTAGCCCACGGCGGTGCTCTGCGCACCGCTGGCCCAGGTCTGCGCACCCAGCGCGCTGGCGTTCTCGCCCGGCGCATAGGCGAAGTAGCCCACCGCCGTCGATTCGGCACCGGAGGCTTCGGTCAGGCTGCCGTTGGCTACGGCGTAATCGCCGCTGGCAATGGCACCGGCACCGACGGCCGTGGCGGCTTCGCCACTGGCCTGGGTCTGCACGAAGAAGCCCAGGCCCGGGATCAGATCGGCCGGGCCACCAATGGCCACGCTGCTGGTGCCGGTGGCGTTGCTCTGCGTGCCCAGCGCGGTGGAGTAGTCACCCACTGCATTGGCCACCGCACCGAAGGCCGAGGACTGCGCGCCGGCGGCATAGGCGCCGACACCGTAGGACGAGGCGGCAAAACCGCTGGCTTCGGCGCTGGCACCGACGGCGGTACCACCGACACCCGCGCTGGTGGCGCCGGTGTCCACCGGCACGCCACCGCTGGTGATCAGCGGGTTGCCGTCTTCATCGACGGCGGCGCCACCGACGGCGACGCTGCCCGGGCCGGCGGCCTGTGCGTTGTTGCCGAAGGCGGCACTGTTCTGGCCGCTGGCCAGTGCGTTGTAGCCCACGGCCGTAGCGTTCTGGGCGACGGCGGTCGCGCCGGCACCGACCGCGGTGGCGCCGTTGCCGATGGCATTGGCAGCCTCGCCGGCGGCGAGCGCGTCGTCGCCGTCAGCCAGTGCACCGGCATCGCTGTTGCTGCTGCCGGTGGCCTGGAAGCGCTTGGCGGTGGTATCGGCCACCGCAGCCACGTCCTTCAGCTGGCCGACGTTGACCGCATCGGTGTCTTCGGTGCCTGCGGCGACATGGGTCACCTGGCGTTCGTTGCCATCGCTGCCGACGGCCACGGTGTTGTCACGGTCGGCCTGCGAGGCCGCGCCGAGGGCGACGCTGTTGCTGCCGTTGGCGGTGGCGCTGGCACCGAGCGCGGTGGACTGCGCGCCGTCGGCCCAGGCATTCCAGCCGATCGCGGTTGCATAGTCTTCGGTGGCCCATGCGCCGGCACCATAGGCCGATGCACCGTAGCCGCTGGCGCGCGAGGTGATCAGGCCGAAGTAGGTGCTGCCACCGATGGCCACGCTCTCGTCGCCGGTCGCTTCGCTGGCTTCACCGACGGCGACGGCGCCGGCACCGGTGGCCGTGGCGAACACGCCGGCGGCGGTGCTGTTGGCGCCGCTGGCGACGGTGCCATAGCCCAGCGCCGAACCGAGGCGGCCGCTGGCTTCGCTGTAGCCGCCGACGGCAGTGGCGCCGTCGGCCGAAGCCGCCGCGCGGAAGCCGCTGGACAGCGACTGCGCGCCGCTGGCAACGGCTTCGGCACCGTTGGCGGTGCTGTAGACCGCCGTGGCCTGCGCACCGGCGCCGGTCGCGGTGGTGCTGGTTTCACTGGCCACTGCACCACTGCCCAGCGCGGCGCTGTCGCTGCCGCTGGCCTGTGCGTTGGTGCCAACGGCCGAGGCGTTCTCGCCGGTGGCCAGGCTGTTGTAGCCGACTGCCGTGGCCTGCGCGGCGATGGCCACGGCACCGCCGCCGAGCGCGGTGGTGCCATCGCCAATGGCGTTGGCTGCTTCACCGGCAGCGAGCGCGCTGTCGCCCTCGGCCAAGGCACCGGCATCGCTGTCTTCGCTGCCACTGGCCTGGAAGTATTTGCGGGTGTTCTCCGCGGTCGCGGCGACCTCGTCCAGCTGGTCCTTGTTCACCGCGTCGGTGCCTTCGGTACCGGCAGCGACGTTGGTGATCTGGCGGGTGTTGCCGGCGCCACCCACCGAGACGGTGTTGTCACGCTCTGCGATCGAATCGGCACCCAGCGCGACGCTGTTGGCGCCCTGTGCTTCGGCGGCGTTGCCCAATGCGGTGGCATTGGTGCCCGGCGCCCAGGCGCCGCCACCGACGGCAGTGGAGTAATCGCCCGAGGCTTCGGTCGGCAGCAGGCCGAACAGCGCGCCACCCACGGCCACCGAGTTGGTGCCGGTGGCCAGGCTGCCCTGGCCGGTGGCGGTGCTGTAGGCGCCGCTGGCTTCGGCATCGCCGCCGACGGCCACGCTGTTGGAGCCGCTGGCGCTGGCGGCGTTGCCGACCGCGGTTGCGTTGAAGGCCGAGGCGCTGGACAGCCCGCCCAGTGCGGTGCTGTAACCGCCGCTGGCTTCGGCACCGACGCCGAAGCTGGCCGATGCGGTGCCGCTGGCGGTGCTGCCTGCGCCGACACTGGTGCTGCCGCTGCCCGAGGCCTGCGACTGCGCGCCGACGGCGGTGGCGCTGTCAGCGGTCGCCTGTGCGTTGTGGCCCAGCGCCGTGGTGTCGTCGCCATCGGCGGTGGCCGATGCGCCGGCAGCCAGTGCGCCTTCGCCATCGATCTGCGCGGCGTCGCTGTCATCGCCCGCACCATCGGCCTGGAAGTAGCGGCGGCCCTGCGCGGTGGCGGTGGCCAGTGCGGCCTGGGTGGCCTGCGCCTGCGCATCGAGCTGCGCGCGGTTGACCGCATCGGTGGCCGCCGTACCAGCGGCCACGTTGGTGATCTGTCGTTCGCTGCCGGTTGCGCCCACCGACACGGTGTTGGCGCGGTTGGCAGTGGAGCCGGCGCCCAGCGCGACGCTGTTGGCGGCGCTGGCGGTGCTGCCGGTGCCCACGGCCACCGCGTTGCGGCCGCTGGCGTTGGCGCTGCCGTCGACCACGCACTGGTCGATCAGGCTGCTGCTGAGGGTCACGCAGTTGGCGTTGCCGCCCACTTCCACCGACTGTGCGGCGGCGAGGCCGGAGCCTCCCAGTCCCATGGCCAGGGCAAGCGCTGCGGCCAGGGTCACCGGCCGGACGTGGTCGGCATCGCGGCGCTGGTCGACGACCCCACCGCGGGTGTCGGAAGAGGCCAGTTCCGAGGCCACCACCAACTGACCCAACGCTTTGTTCCAGACCTTGCGATAAATCCGATTCATCGGTACGGCTCCTGATTTTTTGGACTGGTTTTGGGCAAAGCAACGCCATCGCCGGACCTTCTGGTCCAACGTCCCCCAAGGGCGTTATTCGCGTGATTTACTGCGGGTATTGCCGAACGCCGCGCAGCGACAGAAAACCGGGCGCAGAGCGACGTGCGGTTACTGCGGTATGAACAGATTTGAAACAGGGCCCAAGTGTTAACGTGAACTTTCCGGGTCGTCAAGACTTTGACGCAGAAAATGCAATTGCCGTGAACCAGTTCACTTTTTCGCCTATTTATCCGGCGAATTTGTTATTAGCACGTGACGAAATGTCGGCGCCATGTAAATGCATGTAACTGATGGCTGCGGCAGGATTTTCTGCCCGCATAAAGAAAAACCCGACAGTCGCCTGCCGGGTTTTCCGTACTTCATCGCATTGCAGCCTGCGCGGCGGATGCGCCGTCAGCCGCACCACACCCGCGCGTTGCGGAACATGCGCATCCACGGCGAATCACCCTGCCACTCGGCCGGGGCCCAGCTCAGGTTGAGCGCACGCGGCGTGCGTTCCGGGTGCGGCATCATGATGGTGACGCGACCGTCGGTGCTGGTCAGGCCGGTGATGCCGTCCGGCGAACCGTTCGGGTTCAGCGGGTACTGGCTGGCGACGTTGCCGTTGCCATCGACGTAGCGCAGCGCCACGCGTGCGGTGGCTTGGTCCACGGCGTTGTCGAACACGGCCTGGCCTTCGCCATGCGCCACCGCCACCTGCAGGCGCGAACCGGCCATGCCACGCAGCAGGATCGACGGCGACTCCACCACCTCCAGCAGCGCGGTGCGGGCTTCGAACTGCTCGCTGGCGTTGCGGCGGAACTGCGGCCAGTGCTCGGCACCGGGGATGATGTCCTTCAGCTGGCTCATCATCTGGCAGCCGTTGCACACGCCCAGGGCGAAGCTGTCCTCGCGGGCGAAGAACGCGGCGAAGGCATCACGCAGCGCGCTGCGCTCGAGAATCGACGTCGCCCAGCCACGACCGGCACCGAGCACGTCGCCGTAGCTGAAGCCGCCACAGGCCACCAGGCCGGTGAACTCCTGCAGGGCGACGCGGCCTTCGATGAGGTCGCTCATGTGCACGTCGTAGGCGCGGAAGCCGGCACGTTCGAAGGCGTTGGCCATTTCGATCTGGCCGTTGACGCCCTGTTCGCGCAGCACGGCCACGCGCGGACGCGCACCGGTGCTGATGAACGGCGCGGCCACGTCTTCGTTGAGGTCGAAGCTGAGCTTGGGCTTCAGGCCCGGCGCATTGAACGCACGCGCCACCTCACGCTCGGCATCGGCGTTGGCCGGGTTGTCGCGACGCTTCTGCATCGCGTGGGTGACCGACCACCAGGCGTCGAACAGCGCTTCCCAGCGCCATTCGGCCAGGTTCTCGCCGCCCAGCGACACGCGCACCACCGGTGCGGTGGTCGGCTTGGCGATGCGCTGCGCGCACTCGATCAGGGCATGGCGCTCAACCAGGTCGGCGAAAGCCGCACGGTCTTCGCGGGCGATCTGCACCACCGCACCCAGTTCTTCGTTGAACAGGCTGCGGAACGGATCATCGCCCCAGGCATCGAGGGTGATGTCCAGGCCCAGGCGCGAGGTGAACGCCATTTCGCACAGCGCGGCGAACGCACCGCCGTCGCTGCGGTCGTGGTAGGCCAGCAGCAGGCCGGCCTGGCGCGCATCGCGGATCAGTTCGAAGAAACCACGCAGGCGCTGCGGGTCGTCCAGGTCCGGGGCGGCACCAGCGAACGCCGGCAGGTCGCCGTGGTCGGCATGCACCTGGGCCAGGATCGAACCGCCCAGGCGCTGCTTGCCGGCACCGAGGCCGATCAGCCAGAGCTCGCTGTCCACGTCGCGGTCGAGCAGCGGGGTCAGCTGCTGGCGCACGTCGGCCACCGGCGCGAATGCCGAGATGACCAGCGACACCGGCGACACGCTCTTGTGCGCTTCGCCCTGGTCGTGCCACTGCGCCTGCATCGACAGCGAGTCCTTGCCCACCGGGATGCTGATGTCCAGCTGCGGGCACAGTTCCATGCCCACGGCCTTCACCGCGTCGTACAGCAGCGCGTCTTCGCCCGGGTGGCCGGCAGCGGCCATCCAGTTCGCCGACAGCTTGATCTCGTCCAGTGCATCGACCGGGGCAGCGCACAGGTTGGTCAGCGCTTCACCGACGGCCATGCGTGCCGACGCAGCGGCATCGAGCAGGGCCAGCGGGGTGCGCTCGCCCAGCGACATCGCTTCGCCGGCCACGCCGTCGAAGTCGGCCAGGGTGATGGCAACGTCAGCCACCGGCAGCTGCCACGGGCCGACCATCTGCTCGCGCGCGGTCAGGCCACCGACGCTGCGGTCACCGATGGTGACCAGGAAGTTCTTCGAGGCCACGGTCGGGTGCGCGAGCACGCGCAGGCCGGCTTCCTGCAGGTCCAGGCCACCGGTCTTCAGCGCCGGCCAGCGCGGGGCCGGCGGGTGTGCGGTGTCGCGATGCATCTTCGGCGGCTTGCCGAACAGCACGTCCATCGGCAGGTCGATCGGCGCATCGGCCGGGGTGTGGCCCGGCACGGCACCGTAGGCCACCACCAGGTGTTCTTCGGCAGTGGCCACGCCGACGGCGGCGAACGGGCAACGCTCGCGGGCGCACAGCGCGGCGAACTCGGCCAGGCGTTCCTGGGCCACCCCCAGCACGTAGCGTTCCTGCGATTCGTTGCACCACAGCTGCATCGGCGACAGCGACGGATCATCGGTGGGCACCTTGCCCAGGTCGATGACGCCGCCGACATTCGAGTCGTGCAGCAGTTCGGGGATGGCATTGGACAGGCCACCGGCACCGACGTCGTGGAAGAACTTGATCGGGTTGTTGGCGCCCATCGCCACGCAGCGGTCGATGACCTCCTGGCAGCGGCGTTCCATTTCCGGGTTGTCGCGCTGCACGCTGGCGAAGTCCAGGTCCTCGGCGCTTTCACCGGAGGCCACCGAACTGGCGGCACCGCCACCGAGGCCGATCAGCATCGCCGGGCCACCGAGCACGATGACCGCATCACCGGCCTGCAGTTGGATCTTGTCGACCTGGATGCGGTCGATCGCGCCCAGGCCACCGGCCAGCATGATCGGCTTGTCGTAGGCGCGCACCAGATCGGCGCCTTCAGGCAGCTCGAAGCTGCGGAAGTAGCCGAGCAGGTTCGGGCGGCCGAACTCGTTGTTGAAGGCGGCGCCGCCGAGCGGACCGTCGGTCATGATTTCCAGCGCCGGTGCCATGCGCGGGTTCAGCGCGCGCGGCGCTTCCCACGGCTGCGGCAGCTCGGGAATGCGCAGGTGCGAGACCGAGAAACCGGACAGGCCGGCCTTCGGCTTGCCACCGCGACCGGTTGCGCCTTCGTCGCGGATCTCGCCACCGTTGCCGGTCGAGGCGCCCGGGAACGGTGCGATCGCGGTCGGGTGGTTGTGCGTTTCCACCTTGATCTGGAAGGCGCTGGGCACCTGCGGTTCGCGGCGGTACTCGCCACTGGCCGGATCGGGGCGGTAGCGCGAGGCCGGGTGGCCTTCGATCACCGCGGCATTGTCGCTGTACGCGCTGAGCGTGTGCTGCGGGGTCTGCTGGTGGGTGTTCTTGATCATCCGGAACAGCGAACGGTCCTGTTCCTGGCCGTCGATGGTCCAGCTGGCGTTGAAGATCTTGTGGCGGCAGTGCTCGGAATTGGCCTGCGCGAACATCATCAGTTCGACATCGGACGGCGAGCGGCCCAGCGCGGTGAAGCGTTCGCGCAGGTAGTCGATCTCGTCCTGGGCCATGGCCAGGCCGAGGCGCTGGTTGGCGGCCTCCAGCTGGTCCACCGGCACGCGTTCCAGCTCACCCCGCGCCGGGGTGGTGAACAGGGCCTGGCCCTGGTCGACGGTGTCCAGCACCGACTGGGTCATCGGGTCATGCAGGGCCTTGACCAGCGCCTGCTGGGCGGCGGCCTCGGTCGGCCAGCCCTGCACGTCGATGCGCAGGCCGCGCTCGACCCGGCTGACCGGCTGGCCGGCACCGCGGACCAGTTCGGTGGCCTTGCTGGACCAGGGCGACAGGGTGCCCAGGCGGGGCACGACGATGCGGCTGACGGCGCCGTCGGCGATGGCCTCGGCCTGCGGCTGGGCTTCCAGGATGCGGCACAGGGTGGCCACGTCGGGGGCGGCCGTGCCTTCGGGCTGGACGAAGTAGACGTGCCAGGCACCGCTGATGCGCAGGGAGGGAGCGATGGACTGCAGGCGGGATTCAAGGCGTTCGCGGCGGAACAGCGACAGGGCGGGCGCGCCCTCGAGGACCATCATGTCCGGGGAACCGTAGTTGGGAAACGGGCCCGACATTGTACCGGAACCGGGGGGAGGGCTTTGGCCGGGCGGCGCCCGGCACCCGCAGAGGCCAGGGCAACCGCCAGAGCAGAAGCAACAGCGGGTTTCCTGGGGGATGGCGGGGTGGGTCCGGTTGCGGGGGACGCCGTAAACCTGTGGTGGTCAACCATTTCTGGACACTCTCAAGGGGTGT
>NZ_JACVTV010000058.1:0-25574 GCF_016624625.1 Stenotrophomonas sp. S41
CCCCGGGGGGGGCCCCCCCCTTCCCCCCCTCAAAGGGGCTCTCACCCCGTCGCGTGGAGGCGGCCGGATTCATCCCCCATACGGTGACGGGGGTGCAAGCGCCCGCCATCGCGGCGATGATAGGGGGGCTGCGGGTCCCCCTCCCCGCGAATACCGCCATTGCCATGTCCTCCACGACTGCTGCCTCCATCCGTGAAGAAATCGCCAGCGCCCTGACCCACGGGCTCGGCGCGGTGTTCGCGCTGGCCGCCAGCGCCGTCCTGATCACCCTGGCCGCCATCTACGGCGACGGCTGGCAGCTTGCCAGCGCCATCGTGTTCGGTATCGCCCTGCTGCTGCTGTACACCGCCTCCACCCTGTACCACGCCATCCAGCATCCGCTGGCCAAGGGCCGGCTGAAGGTCTTCGACCACTGCGCGATCTACGTGCTGATTGCCGGTACCTACACCCCGTTCACCCTGATCGGCCTGCGCGGGCCCTGGGGCTGGGGCCTGTTCACCGCCATCTGGGCGCTGGCCCTGGGCGGCGTGGTGTTCAAGCTGTTCTATACCGGCCGCTTCAAGGCGCTCTCCACCGGCATCTACATCGCGATGGGCTGGCTGGTGATCGTGGCGATCAAGCCGATGTGGGCCTCCATCGACGGCGGGACCCTGGCCTGGCTGTTCGCCGGCGGCCTGTCCTACACGCTGGGCACCTACTTCTACCATCGCGAATCGATCCCCTATTCGCACGCGATCTGGCACCTGTTCGTGATCGGCGGCAGCGTCTGCCACTTCGTCGCGGTGACCATGCAGGTCCTGTAACCGTGCCTCCGGGCGCCCATGTGCACACCATGCACATGAGCGCTTCGCGCCCCGTCCACCCGGATGGGGCAACCATGGCAGCGTGAATGCTGCCCCTGCCCCTGCTGCACCGCGCGCTTCGCGCTGGCGCCTCCGCCGCCCCGGCCCACGTGGCCAGCGCTGGCTGGCCGTGCTGGTGTTCCTGCTGGCCGCACTGCTCATCCTCATCGCGCTGTGGGACTGGAACTGGTTCAAGGGGCCGGTGGAACGCGCGGTGCAGGCCCGCACCGGCCGCGTCCTGCACATCGGCCACCTGGATGTCGACCTCGGCCGCACCAGCACCATCCGCGCCGATGCGATCACCTTCGCCAATGCCTCGTGGTCGAAGCAGGCCACCATGGCCAATGCCGACCGCGTGGAGATCGACGTCCGCGTCTGGCCCCTGCTCCGTGGCAGCATCCAGTTGCCGGAAGTACGCCTGACCCGCCCCGACGTGCTGCTGGAAGCCGCCCCGCGCAAGGGCGAGGCCGGTAACTGGGATTTCCTGCCGGCCAGCGATGGCAAAAGCTCGCTGCAGCTGAAGGGCCTGCGCATCGATGACGGGCGCCTGCAGTACCTGGACGCCTTGGGCCGCACCGACATCCGCGTCGGCGTGCGCAGTGGCGAACCGGCCACCGATGCGCACAAACGGGCCGACACCGCCCCACCGCTGCTGGTGAAAGGCCAGGGCCGTTGGCAGGGCAATCCGTTCACCCTCAGTGGCGGCACCGAATCGCCGCTGCAACTGACCGACAGCGAGCACCCGTTCCGCATCCACCTCGATGGGCGTGCCGGCGGCACCCACGCAGTGGCCACCGGCACGCTGACCAACCCGTTCGCGCTGCAGGTGTTCGACCTGCAGTTCGCACTCAGTGGCCAGGACCTGGCCGACCTCTACCCGCTGCTGGGCATCGCCATCCCGCCCTCGCCGCCCTATGCGCTCGATGGCCGGCTCAAGCGCGACCACAACGTGTGGCGCTACGAAGGGTTCACCGGCAAGGTCGGCGACAGCGACCTGGGCGGCAACCTGCAGTTCGAGGTGGGCCGCGACCGCCCGCGCCTGACCGCCACGCTGGAATCGCGTCGGCTCGATTTCGACGACCTCGCCGGCTTCGTCGGTGCCCCGCCGAAGACCGGCGGCGGCGAAACCGCCAATGCCGAACAGAAGGCGCAGGCCGCACAGGTCGCCGCCAGTCCGCGCGTGCTGCCGGACACGCCGTACAACCTGGGCAAGCTGCGCGCGATGGATGCCGACGTCCGCTGGAAGGCCCACCGCATCAACGCGCCCTCGCTGCCGCTGGACGACATGGACGCGCACCTGCTGCTGGACGATGGCGTGCTGCGGCTGGATCCGCTGAACTTCGGCGTGGCCGGCGGTGACATCCGCAGCACCATCCGCATGGATGCACGCCAGCCGCAGATCGCCACCGCGCTGAAGGCCAGCGTGCGCGGCGTGCAGCTGGGCCAGCTGTTCCCGGATGCGAAGCTGGCCGAGCAGGCCAAGGGTGGCATCAGCGGCCAGATCGACCTGACCGGCCGCGGCAACTCCATTGCCGCCATGCTCGGCGGCAGCAGCGGCGATGTCGGCGTGGCGATGGGCCGTGGCCATGTCGGCAACCTGGTGATGGAGCTGGTCGGCCTGGACATCACCGAGTCGCTGAAATTCCTGTTCACCGGTGACCGGCAGATTCCGCTGCGCTGCGCCTTCGCCGATTTCGGCGTGCGCGATGGCCTGATGACCAGCCGTGCGTTGGCGGTGGACACCACCGACACGATCATCATCGGCGAAGGCACGGTGAGCCTGCGCGATGAGCGGATGGACCTGCTGCTGAAGCCGCGTCCGAAGGACAAGAGCATCCTGGTGCTGCGCTCACCACTGCGCATCGGCGGCACGTTCAAGGATCCGTCGTTCCGCCCGGACTTCAAGGCACTCGGCCTGCGCGGCGCGGTGGCCCTGGCACTGGGGAGCATCGCCCCGCCGGCAGCGCTGCTGGCGACGATTGAACTGGGACCGGGCAAGGATGCCAACTGCGGTGGGCAGTACGCGAAGTAGGTTTAAAGCGTTGTTCGCGGCGCCTCTGTTGATCCTGGTTTGAGTGGGACGGGTGGGCCAGTCAGGACACGCCGTAAACCCGTCCATGGGGGCTCGATGGCGCCATCCATGGCGCCAACGGTCCTGCCTGGCCCCCCCGTCCCACTCCCGACAGTTTCCTGCGCGCGCGGAACGAGAGCGGAAATTCAAAAGAAAAAAGCGAAAAGCAGAATCAAAAGCTGTGCCAACCAAGGTTGGCAGCTACCAAAAGCGGGGGGATGCGCGTGTATGCACCGCGCTCGCGGCGATGTGTCCAGAGGCGGAGGGCATGGCCGTGCAGGACCGTAGGCGCCAAGGACGGCGCCTACGAGCTACATGGACGTATTTACCGCGTGTCCTGCACGGCCATGCCCTCCGCCTCCCCACGCATCAGGAAGGCGCTGCAGTTGCTCTCGATCTGGCCGTTGCCTTTAGCGGGCCGGCGGGCTGCAAGCCCGCCAGCGAAAAACTCACCCGGCCACGATGTACTGCTGCAGCTGATCCAACTCCCGCCGCTGCGCGTCGATCACCGCCTTCACCAGATCGCCGATGGAGATCACCCCCAACACCGACCCGCTTTCCACCACCGGCAGGTGGCGGATGCGGTAGTCGGTCACCAGCTGCAGGCAATGTTCCACCTGCTCACCCGGCGACACCGTCACCACCTTCGCCGTCATGATCTCGGACACCGCCGTATCGCGCGAGGAACGATCGTGCAGCACGATCTTGCGCGCGTAATCGCGCTCGGACAGGATGCCGACCAGTCGCGGCCCGTCCATCACCAGCACCGCGCCGATACCCTTCTGGGCCATCAGCCGGATCGCATCGATCACCGCCGCGCCGGGCGCGACCGCGTGAACTTCAGGGGACTTGCCGTCCAACAGTTGCCGTACCGACGTCATCTGCCTGCCCTCCCAGGGTGGGTTGCAGGCCCGAGTCTGCCACGGAAGGTGCTAGCCACGCGTCAACCAGGTACAGCGGCCGCTGCTTGGACTCCTCGTACAGGCGGCCCAGGTACTCGCCGATCAGCCCCAGCGCGATCAGCTGCACGCCGCCCAGGAACAGGATCACCGCCATCATCGTCGGCCAGCCCGCCACCCGGTCGCCGTACAGCGCCGCCTTGATGATCACCCAGACACCGAACACGAACGCCGCCGCGGCGGTCACCAGGCCCAGGTAGGTGGCCGCCCGCAGCGGCACGGTCGAGAACCCGGTGATGCCTTCCAGTGCGAAGTTCCACAGGTTCCAGAAGCTGAACTTGCTGTTGCCGGCCAGCCGCGCATGGCGGTGGTAGGGCACGGCCACACGGCGGAAGCCGACCCAGCTGAAAAGGCCTTTCATGAAGCGGTGGCGCTCGCGCATCTCGCGCAGCGCACTCAGCGCCCGCGGCGACAGCAGGCGGAAATCGCCGGTGTCGGCGGGAATCGGCGTGCGCGACAGGCGGCCGATCACGCGGTAGAACATGGCCGCCGTGGCGCGCTTGCTCCAGCTTTCGCCGTCGCGCACCTTGCGCGTGCCGTAGACGTTGTCATAGCCCTCTTTCCAGTGCGCGACGAAGGTCGGCACCAGTTCCGGCGGATCCTGACCATCGGCATCGAGGATCATCGCAGCGCCTTCGCGCACCTGGTCCAGGCCGGCGGTCAACGCGGCCTCCTTGCCGAAGTTGCGTGACAGCCGCAGGGCCGAGACACGCGGGTCGGGATGGGCGAGGTGTTCGATCACCGCCCAGGTGGCGTCGGTGCTGCCGTCATCGACATACAGGATGTGGCCGTCGACATCGTCCAGCGCGTCGAGCACCGCGCACAGGCGCGGGTGCAGCTGGGGCAGTGCCAGTTCCTCGTTATGGGCGGCGATGACGAAGGTCAGGCGTTGGCGGCTCATGCCTGGATTGTACGTCGCTGGCGGGCTTGCAGCCCGCCGGCCCGCTTTTAAAAGCCAGAGCCAGAGCTCAAGAGCAGCGCCTTCCTGATGCGAGCACGAGGCGGAGGGCATGGCCGTGCAGGACACGCCGTAAACCCATCCATGGGGGCTCGGTCGGCGCATCCATGCGCCTCACGGTCCTGCACGGCCATGCCCTCCGCCTCTGGACACATTCCCGCGAGCGCGGTGCGTTTGACTGCCGATCATCCGCTTCTGGTAGATGCCAACCTTGGTTGGCACAGCTTTTGATTCTGCTTTTTGCTTCTTTCTTTTGAATTCCCGCTCTCGTTCCGCGCGCGCGGGAAACTGTCCGGAGCCGGAGCAAGGCGGCAGGCAGGACCGTGAGGCGCATGGATGCGCCGACCGAGCCCCCATGGATAGGTTTACGGCGTGTCCTGCCTGTCGCCTTGCTCCGGCTCCACGCACGGAAAAACGAGGCGCCGCGAAACGATCAACCGTTACTCCTCCAGATACCCCGCCCCGCCCAGCTGCCGGGCCTGCCGCTGTATCCACGTCGCCCGCCGCTGCACGTACGGCCCCGGCTTGGCCGCGTTGTACCGCCGCGGCGCCGGCAGCACCGCCGCCAAGCGGGCACTTTCGCCCGGTGCCAGCCGCGCCGCGTCCTTGCCCCAGAATTTCTGCGCCGCCGCCTGCGCGCCATACACGCCGTCGCCGAACTCGGCGATGTTGGCGTACATCTCCAGGATGCGTTCCTTCGGCCAGAACGCCTCGATCAGCACCGTGTACCAGACCTCCAGACCCTTGCGGATCCAGCTACGGCCCTGCCAGAGGAACAGGTTCTTGGCCACCTGCTGGCTGATCGTGCTGGCCCCGCGCAGGCGCCCGCCCTTGGCGTTGTGGTCACGCGCCTTTTCGATGGCCTGCAGGTCGAACCCGTTGTGCTCCGGGAAGCGCTGGTCCTCGGCCGCCACCAGCGAAATCGGCAGGCTCGGCGCCATCTGGTCCAGGTCGCGCCACTGGTAATGCAGGCGGTAGGACCAGTCGCCCTCGCCCAGTGCCTCGCCGTAGCGCCACAGCATCACCGTGGACAGCGGCGGGTCGATGAAGCGCAGCACCAGTACCTGCAGGCAGCTGAAGCCCGCGAACAGTACCGGCAGCCACAGCAGCCGCTTCCAGCGCCAGCGTCGGCCGGCCGGCGTGGTCGCCACGGCCTGCACGGCCTCCACCTTGTCCTGCTCTCCCCCTGCCCCCATTACTGGTGCATCCTTCTCATGCCTGGTTGTCGGCGCATTATCCGGCAACCGCCCCTGTTTACGCGCGATGTGAGCCGATGACCGCCCAAACCGATTCCCTGATCCGCTTCCTGCTGCCCGACGCCGGCGTCCGTGGCGTGCACGTGCAACTGCAGGCCACCTGGCAGGAAATCCTGTCCCACGCCGTGTATCCGGACAACGCCGCCGAACTGCTCGGCGAGGCCTGCGTGGCCTCGGCCCTGTTCACCGGCCACACCAAGGTGGACGGCCGCCTGTCCATCCAGCTGCGCAGCAACACCGGCCTGCGCACCCTGTTCGCCGAATGCACCGCCGCCGGCACCCTGCGCGGCATCGCCCAGCTGGCCGACGGCGCCGACGCGCCGCGCGACCTGTCCAGCCTGGGCAGCGACGCGCTGCTGGCGATCACCATCGAGAACCCCGGCCTGGACCCGCGCGAACCGCAGCGCTACCAGAGCCTGGTCGGCCTGACCGCGCCGGCGCTGGATGAGGCCTTCGAGGACTACTTCCGCCAGTCCGAACAGCTGCCGACCCGCCTGCTGCTGGCCGCTGACCGCAACGGCGCCGTGGGCCTGCTGCTGCAGAAGCTGCCCGGCGACGAGGGCGACGACGACGGCTGGGCCCGCGCCAGCGCCCTGTTCGACACGCTGGGCAAGGCCGAACTGCTGGCCACCCCGGCCGAGCAGATGCTGCACCGCCTGTTCCATGAGGAAAAGCCGGAACTGATGGGCAGCAGGCCGCTGGCCTTCGGCTGCTCCTGCTCGCACGAGCGGGTGGCCTCGATGCTGGTCTCCCTGGGCGAGGAAGAAGCCCGCGCGGCCGCCGAAGACACCGGCGCGGTGGAAGTCCGCTGCGAATTCTGCGGACGGGAGTATCACTTTCCGTTGACGGAGTTCGGCATACTGTTCCACGGTGCCGAGGGGACTGTACCGGCACCTGAACGACTTCAATGAATGAGCAGGTCTTGTGTTCTGGGGAGGATCAAGGCTTGTTAAGATTTCATAAACACCCTAGGATCGAGTTCCCGCCCCAGCGGGAACTTCCGTTGTCCGTCACTGTCTGAACTGGTCCGATGCGTACTTTCCTGCGTCTACCGCTGGCCCTGCTGATCGCCCTTGGCGCGATCACGGGCGCGCATGCGCAGAGCAAGGACACCCGCACCGTGCTGCCGGTCTGGAACAAGGGCAGCGGCAAGGTCGAAGCCCTGCTGTACCTGGAACCGACCGGCGAACAGGCCGCGGGGGCCCGCTGGCACTTCGGCCGCAACTCGCTGGACGCGGCCTTCGGCCTGTCCTCCGGCGATTCGCTGGGCCTGCTGTGCAGCAACAGCAGCGGCAGCAGCATCAGCGGGTTGGCCAGCCACTGCATGCTGGCCAGCCTCGGCGATGACGATGACGCCATCGGTGCCAACAACCGCCGCCTGACCGGTACCGCCGCACTCAACCGCGGCAACAACCGCCTGGGCATCACCGCCGGTACCAGCCGCGAGACCCTGCCGGCCTGGCTCGCCTCGCCGAACAAGACCCCGGCCCTGCGCGGCGAACAGAACGACCTGACCGTGTTCGCCCAGCGCAACATCGGCCGCGAAGGCTTCGTGTCCATCGCCGGCACCTACGCCAAGGCGCGCCTGGTGCCGATCTCCGATGCCTCGCCGGCCCTGGTCGACCGCTGGGACAGCAAGAGCCTGAGCCTGGGTGCCGGCTACGGCAATTTCACCGGCAGCATCATCGGCCGCGTGGTCGACGTTCCCGGCAAGCCGGGCAAGTGGGAAGGCCTGGGCATCGGCCTCACCTGGCGTACCCCGTGGTCGGGCCAGCTCACCGTCGGCGCCGAAAACGTGGTGAGCCGCGGCAAGAATCCGTTCTCCCCACGCAACGAAAGCAACGACGACGGCACCGTGCCATACGTCCGCTACGAGCAGGATCTGTAAGACCGGCTGCACAGCGCACAGGCGCCTGTTGCATCCCACCGCCAGCTGACCCGAAAGCGCCCCAGAGGGCGCTTTTTTCATGCGTCAAGCGCCGCCGCCCCGGTCACGTTGAAACCGATTGCCTATCACGCGAAGCCACCAGACAAGGCAAACAAAGTTCGGAAAATCGCGTGATTATTTTCCTGCAGGTTTCGACACACTTTGAAAAACAAGCCCGCAAGCAATTGTTTCACATGGATTTTATGGGCAAAACACAGCAAGCACATGGATTGTTAACACAGCTTTAATTCTTTGCTTACGGCAGTTACTATCGGGTCAGCCTTCGTTTTTGGAGCGGCATTTTCCGCACCGCGCGCAGGCACACACCCAGCCAAGATCCCTTGGAGAGAGAGAGCCAATGAACCTGAAGTCCAACAAGCTGCGCGACGGCATCATCGTCGCGCTGGTGGCCGGCGCCGCCATGGCAACCAGCGCCCAGGCGCAGGACGCCACCAACCTCGACCGTATCGAAGTCACCGGTTCGCGTATCCGCTCGGTGGATACCGAAACCCAGCAGCCGGTGCTGGTCATCACCCGCGCGACCATCGAACACTCCGGTGTCACCTCGGTCGGCCAGCTGCTGCAGAACATCAGCGCCAACAACGGCTTCTCGATGAATGCCCAGGTCAACAACGGTGGCGACGGTTCCTCCGGCGTCAACCTGCGTGGCCTCGGTGCGTCGCGCACCCTGGTGCTGGTCAACGGCCGCCGCTGGGTCACCGCCCTGGACTCCACCGTCGACCTGAACACCATTCCGGTGGCCGCGGTCGAGCGCGTGGAAGTGCTGAAGGATGGCGCCTCCTCGATCTACGGCTCCGACGCCATCGGTGGCGTGGTCAACCTGATCACCCGCAAGGACTACGACGGCGCCGAAGCACGCGTCTATGTCGGCCAGATGGGCGAAGGTGACGGCCAGCGCACCTCGTACGACTTCACCATCGGTGCCAACACCGATCGCTCGAACATCCTGTTCAGCGCGTCCTACAGCAAGGACAAGCCGGTCATGGCGCGCGACCGCGCCATCTCGCGCAACCCGACCTTCGGCCTGACCCAGCGCAGCTCGGTCTCGTCCTCGGGCGTGATCTGGCAGACGCTCGATGCCGCCGGCAACCCGATCTGGCGTGACCAGTTCGCCAGCGACGACGATTTCTTCGCCGCGCTGGACGACGTCAGCCAGAGCGTCATCAACAATGGTGGCGACTCGCGCAACCTCGCCGACTACCACCCGTACACCACCGCTGGCGATGGTTACAACTACGCTTCGGACAACTACCTGCTGACCCCGTCGGAGCGCCGCTCGGTGTTCGTGCAGGGTGCCTTCGACATCACCGACTCGGTCACCGCCCGCGCCGAAACGCTGTACAACCAGCGTGAATCGGAGCAGCTGCTGGCCGGCTTCCCGGTGACCGAAGGTTTCTACCTGGCCGGCACCCGTGGCCTGGACAAGGACAGCTACTTCAACCCGTACAAGGGCACCGCCGATGCGCGTGACCTGGATTACGGCCGTCGCTTCGTCGAGCAGCCGCGCGTCTACAACCAGGACGTGAAGACCTTCCACTTCTACGGCGGCTTCGAAGGTGTGTTCAACTTCGGCGACCGTTCGTTCAACTGGGATGCCGGTTACCGCTACAGCCGTACCGACCAGAACGACCGCATGCGCGGCGATCTGAACACGCTCAACCTGAACCAGGCCACCGGTCCGTCCTTCATGGACACCGACGGCGTGATCAAGTGCGGCGCGCCGGGTGCGGTCATCGCAGGCTGCGTGCCGCTCAACCCGCTGAGCAGCCCCGGTTCGATCAACCAGGAGCAGCTGGACTATGTGATGTTCACCGCACATGACCAGTACCAGAACCTGAGCAAGAGCTTCACCGCCAACCTGGCCGGTGACCTGTTCCAGCTGCCGGGCGGCATGGCCGGCTTCGCGCTGGGCTTTGAAAACCGCAAGGAAAGCGGCTACGACGACCCGGACGCCCTGGTCGCCGCGGGCTACACCTCGGGTAACGCCCGCAAGGCCACCTCGGGTTCGTACTCGCTCGACGATGCCTTCCTGGAAGTCGCACTGCCGCTGCTGTCCGACCTGCCGGGTGCACAGCTGCTGGAACTGAGCGCCGCAACGCGCTTCTCGGATTACAGCAACTTCGGCCAGACCACCAACAGCAAGTTCGGCTTCAAGTGGAAGCCGATCAACGACCTGATGGTGCGTGGTAACTGGTCCGAGGGCTTCCGTGCGCCGTCGATCACCAACCTGTACCGCGGCGCCAGCGACAGCTACATCAACTTCGGCGATCCCTGCTCCTCCGACTGGAGCGGCTACAGCGCAGAAGTGCAGGCCCGCTGCGTGGCAGGCGGCGTTTCGCCGACCTACCTGCAGCAGACCAACGCTGGCCTGGGCTACGGCGGTCAGACCATCTTCCCGTTCACCCTGGGCGGCAACGCAAACCTGGGTCCGGAGACGGCGACCAACTACACCCTGGGCTTCGTCTACAGCCCGAGCTTCGTGCAGGGCTTCGACATCTCGCTGGACTGGTACAAGATCTCCATCGAGAACGCGATCAGCACCCCGACCTCGGACTTCATCCTGGACCAGTGCTACGTCGCAGCCAATGGCGACCGCAGCTACTGCTCGGCTGATTACTTCGTCCGTGACGCCGCCGGCCGCATCACCAACATGTTCCTGCTGCCGCGCAACCTGGCAGAACGTGAAGTGGAAGGCTACGACCTGAGCATCCGTTACCGCCTGCCGGATACCCGTTGGGGCAGCTTCTCGTTCAACTGGGACAGCGCCTACGTCTCCACCGACAAGTCGCGTGCCAACAAGGACGAGGCCTGGGAGAACGCCGTTGGCCAGTACTACCAGGACACCCCGGGCTGGCGCCTGAGCTCGAACCTGACCACCGACTGGACCTACGGCGATTTCGGCCTGACCTGGACCATGCGTTACCGTTCCTCGCTGTCGGAAAGCTGCGTGGGCGTGACCGCTGCGCACCTGGCCGCCGGCCTGTGCTCGGACCCGGACAAGCTGGGTGAGGGTGGCGTGCGCGATCCGCGTAACCACATCGAATCGGTCGTCTACCACGACGCTGAAGCCCGCTACAACCTGCCGTGGAACGCTACGGTGGCCATCGGTGCGCAGAACCTGTTCCAGAAGGATCCGCCGCTGGCCGGCCGCGCCTTCGCCAACACGTACGACTACTCGTACGACACCCCGGGTGGCTTCTACTACATGCGTTACACCCAGCGCTTCTGATAGAAGACTGGGCCTAGCATGACCCGAGCAATGGCCCCGGCAACGGGGCCATTGCCTTTTCTGATCTTCCAACCCGGAGTCCTGCCATGTCCGATGTTGCCGTGCTGACCGAACGCGCCCTGGCCCATGCCCGCAACGGCGACACCACGGCGGCCGAACAGAGCTTCCGTGAGCTGCTGCAGCACGCGCCGGAAGATGTGCAGGCGTTGAATTTCATTGCCCGCTGCCACAGCACCCGCGGCGAGCACGCGGCTGCCGAGCGGCTGCTGCAGCGCGCCCTGGCAGCAGCACCCGATGATGCCGGCACGCTTAAAAATCTGGCGGTGAGCCTGGTCGAACAAGGCCAATGGCAGGCTGCCCTGGCCCATCTGCAACCGCTGCTGGCGCAGGACCCGGGCTTCTTCGTTGCCCGCCTGTACCTGGCGCTGAGCCTGCAGCAGAGCGGTGCACACGCCGCTGCCCTTACCCACTTCTACCAGGCGGTCAGCCAGGCGCAGCGACAGGGCCACTGGACCAGCGCGCAGACCACCCCGCCCGGCCTGCGCCGCCTGGTCGAACATGCCATGCGCAGCCTGCGTGACGGCCGCCGCCATACCCTGCAGCAGGTGCTGGCACCGCTGCAGCAGCGCCATGGACGCAGCGCGCTGCAACGCATCGAACAGGCCGTTGCCGGCTACCTGGGCGAACTGCGCCTGGCCACCGCCGGTCCCGGGCAGCGGCCCACCTTCCTGTACATCCCCGGCCTGCCTTCGCCGCGCTATTTCGACCCTGCGCTGTTCCCGTGGTACGAGACGCTGCAGGACGCCACCCCGCTGCTGCGCGGGGAACTGCTTTCGGTGCTGGAAGAACGCCAGTTGCTGGCCCCCTTCCTTGGCGAACCCAGTGCCGGGCGCGGTGGCAGCTATCTCGGCGGCGATGGCGAGCAGCCGCGCTGGGATGGTTTCTTCTTCCATCGCCACGGCAAGGTCTTCAGCGAAAACGCACAGCGCTGCCCGCACACCGCGGCCGCACTGGAGCAGGTGCCGCTGGTACGCATCGAAGGCCATGCACCGGAAACCCTGTACTCGGTGCTTGGCCCCGGCTCGCACATCCTGCCGCATACCGGGGTCACCAACAGCCGCATCGTCACCCACCTGCCGCTGATCGTGCCGGAGCACTGCGCCCTGCGCGTGGCCGGTGAAGAACACGCCTGGCAGGAAGGGCGCTGCGTGAGCTTTGACGACACCTGGGAACACGAAGCTTGGAACCGCAGCCAATCAACCCGCGTCGTGCTGCTGTTCGACGTGTGGAACCCCGGCCTGGATGAGGCCGAGCGCGATGCCATCGATGCGCTGGTGCGCGGCATCGCCGAGTTGAACGGCGAAGACATCCTGGCCGGCTGAATCCAGGGTCGGCTCCACTCGTGGAGCCGACCCGATGGCCGGCTCACCGCGCGCGAAGCGCGGTTGCGGTTACCCGTTCGGGATCAGCGTCTCGATCAGGTGCTCGACGTAGGCTTCGAAATCCTCGCGTGCCTGCTTCGGCTGCTGCAGCTGCAGCGACAGCTGCAGGAAGCCGACATAGGCCGCGTAGGCCAGCCGGGCGCGATGGCGTGCATCGGTCGAACTGAGCCCGGCCTGGCGGAACGAGGCCACCAGGTAATCCAGGCGCCGCTGCGAGACACGGTCGATCACCGGCCGCACCATCGGGTGGTCCAGCGCCTTCAGCAGCTCGCTGTAGATGATGTGCGGCTGCACTTCGTGCGCAACCATCTGGAACAGCTGGCGCAGGCGCGCACGCGGATCGGGCACGTCTTCGAGGCTGCCGAAGACCTGCTCCTGTTCGAACAGTTCCCAGCGTTCAAGCGCGGCCTGCAGCAGCGCATCGCGCGAAGGGAAGTGCCAGTAGAAGCTGCCCTTGGTCACGCCCAGTCGGCGCGCCAGCGGCTCCACCGCGACGGCGCCCACACCTTGTTCAGCGATCAGATCGAGGGCCGCCTGTGCCCAGTCTTCGGCACTGAGGCGGCTGTTGCGGCCGGCACGCGGTTCGCCGGCAGAAGCGTCAGGTTGATTCATGGGGGTGATTTAACCATACGGCGGGGTTCGTTGCAGTACGCCGTTGCGGCCGAAACCGTCGCGGGGCGGGCGATCGCGCCTTCCGCAGCGCACCATACTGCATGGTATTGACTTCCGTCACCAGCCATCCATACTAGCGAGTATGGTTACGTCCCCTACTCCCGCCGCGTTCCACGACCTGCGTCTGGAGGCGGCCCATGGCGCCCATCTGGCGGCCACGGCCAGCGACCACGGTCGCCGCGGCCGCGTGCTGTTCGCCCATGGCTTCGGCCAGACCCGGCATGCGTGGAATGCCACCGCACGGGCGCTGTCCGCCGCCGGCCTGCAGACGCTGGCCTACGATGCGCGCGGCCACGGCGATTCGGACTGGAACGCCGCCGACCTGCCCTACCACGGCGAACAGTTCGCCGATGACCTGATCGTGCTGGCCGGCGAGCAGCCGCGCCCGCCGGTGCTGGTTGCCGCCTCGATGGGCGGGCTGTTCGGCCTGCTCGCCGAATCGCGCTGGCCGGGCCTGTTCTCGGCGATGGTGCTGGTCGACATCACCCCGCGCTGGGATACCGCCGGCGTCGAGCGCATCCTCGCCTTCATGACCGCCCATCCCGATGGCTTCGCCTCGCTGGCCCAGGCTGCCGATGTGATCTCCGCCTATCTGCCGCACCGTCCGCGCAAATCCGAGCAGTCGCTGCGTGCGCTGCTGCGCGAGGATGGGCACGGTCGCTGGCGCTGGCACTGGGATCCGCGCCTGGTGGCCGAACTGGCCCGCGACAGCGAACAGCACCAGGATGCGCTGGCCGAGGCCGCGCGCCAGGTGAAGTGCCCGCTGCTGCTGGTCAGTGGCGGCCGCAGCGACCTGGTCACGCCGCAGACCGTCGCCGAATTCCTGGCATTGGCGCCGCACGCGCGCCACGTACAGTTGCCGCAGGCCACGCACATGGTCGCCGGTGATGACAACGACGCCTTTACCGCTACTGTGTTGGACTATCTGGACGTGTTGCCCGCAGCGGATGCTGCAGCTTCGTCCGCCACAAACGAGCACGTCACCGGAGCACGCTCATGAGCATCGTTCTTCCCTTCCTCGCCCTGCTGCTGGCAGGCGCGTTCGTCGCCTACCACCGCATGCGCCTGCTGACCTGGACGCTGATCAGCCTGGCCCTGCTGGCCGTCTGCTGGTTCGTGCCGTACGTCAACCAGACCGCCACGATCGTTGCTGCCGCCGTGCTGGCGGTGATCGCCGTGCCGCTGCTGCTGCCGTTCATCCGCAAGCCGCTGCTGACCGGCCCGATGATGAAGGTGTTCCGCAAGGTGCTGCCGCCGCTGTCGCAGACCGAACGCATCGCGCTGGAAACCGGTTCGGTCGGTTTCGAAGGCGAGCTGTTCACCGGCGACCCGGACTGGAACATCCTGCTGAACTACCCCAAGCCGCAGCTGACCGCTGAAGAACAGGCCTTCCTCGATGGCCCGGTCGAAGAGCTGTGCACGATGGTCAACGACTGGGAAATCACCCACGTCCATGCTGACCTGCCGCCGGAACTGTGGGCCTTCATCAAGAAGAACAAGTTCTTCGGCATGATCATCCCGAAGGAATACGGCGGCCTTGGCTTCTCGGCGCTGGCCCACCACAAGGTCATCCAGAAGCTGGCCTCGGTGTCCTCGGTGGTCAGCTCCACCGTCGGCGTGCCGAACTCGCTGGGCCCGGGTGAGCTGCTGGTGCATTACGGCACCCAGGAACAGAAGGACCAGTACCTGCCGCGCCTGGCCGATGGCCGCGAAGTGCCCTGCTTCGGCCTGACCGGTCCGTTCGCCGGTTCCGACGCCACCTCGATTCCCGATTACGGCATCGTCTGCAAGGGCGAGTGGAACGGCGAGCAGGTGCTCGGCGTCAAGCTGACCTTCGACAAGCGCTACATCACCCTGGCCCCGGTCGCCTCGCTGATCGGCCTGGCCTTCCGCATGTACGACCCGGATGGCCTGATCGGTGAGACCCGCGACATCGGCATCACCCTGGGCCTGCTGCCGCGCGATACCGCCGGCGTGGAGATCGGCCGTCGCCACTTTCCGCTGAACTCGACCTTCCAGAACGGTCCGATCAAGGGCAAGGATGTGTTCATCCCGCTGACCCAGCTGATCGGTGGCGCTGCGATGGCCGGCAAGGGCTGGAACATGCTCAACGAGTGCCTGGCCGTGGGCCGCTCGATCACCCTGCCCTCCACCGCCAGTGGCGGTGCCAAGGCCGGCGCAGCAGTCACCGGTGCCTACGCACGCATCCGCAAGCAGTTCGGCCTGTCGGTCGGCCGCTTCGAGGGCGTGGAAGAAGCGCTGGCCCGCATCGGCGGCAAGGCCTACAAGATCAGCGCGCTGTCGCAGGCCACCGCCGCTGCGGTCGACCGTGGCGACGTGCCGTCGGTGCCGTCGGCCATCGCCAAGTACCACTGCACCAGCATGAGCCGTGAAGTGATCTCGGACATGATGGACGTCATCGGCGGCAAGGGCATCATCCTCGGGCCGCGCAACTTCGCCGGCCGCAGCTGGCAGGCCGCGCCGATCGCGATCACCGTGGAAGGCGCCAACATCATGACCCGCAGCCTGCTGATCTTCGGCCAGGGTGCGATCCTCTGCCACCCGTGGGTGCTGAAGGAAATGAAGGCCGCGCAGGATCCCGACACCCGTGCCGGCCTGCAGGACTTCGACCGCAGCCTGTTCGGCCACATCCGCTTCGGCATCTCCAATGCCGTGCGTTCGTTCTGGTTCGGCCTGACCGGTGCACGCTTCGGTGCCGCCCCGGGCGACGCCTACACCCGCCGCTACTTCCGCAAGCTCGACCGCTACTCGGCCAACCTGGCGCTGATGGCCGACATCTCGATGATGACCCTCGGCGGCAAGCTGAAGTTCAAGGAATCGCTGTCCGGCCGCCTGGGCGACGTGCTGAGCCATGTCTACATGACCAGCGCCATGCTCAAGCGCTACCACGACGAAGGCGCGCCGCAGGCCGACCAGCCGCTGCTGGCGTGGGCCTTCCATGACAGCGTGCACAAGATCGAAGAGTCGCTGTCGGCGGCCCTGCGCAACTTCCCGATCCGTCCGATCGGCTGGCTGATGTGGGCGCTGATCTTCCCGCTGGGCCGTCGTGCCGAAGCCCCGGGCGACCGCCTGAGCCGCCGCGTCGCCGCCCTGCTGATGGCCCCGAACGAAGCCCGCGACCGCCTGGCCAGTGGCGTGTTCCTGACCCCGTGCGAGAACAACCCGGGTGGCCGCATCAACAGCTACCTGAGCAAGGCGATCATGGCCGAGCCGGTGGAGCGCAAGTTCCTGAAGGCGCTGAAGAGCAAGGGCATCGAGGCGCTGGACTTCAAGGCGCAGCTGGACGAGGCCGTGGCAGAGGGCGTGATCACCCAGGACGAGCGCAGCCTGCTGGAAGAACTGCGCACGCTGACCCTGGATACCATCACCGTGGACGACTTCGACACCCACGAACTGCGCGCGGCCAGCTACTACGACCGCCAGCACAAGGACCCGCATTCGCAGGCAGCGTGATCGCCTGCGTCAAGCGCACACGGAAACGGCGGGCCTCGGCCCGCCGTTTTTGTGTGCACCGCAGCCGTAGAGTCGAGCTTGCTCGACTGGGGCCCGAAAAGCAGTCGAGCAAACTCGACTCTACAAAGCGATCAGGCCGGCACGAACCACCAGGCCACCGCCGCCAGCAGCGCCGGCACTGCCTGGATGAAGAAGATCCGCTTGTTGACGCTCCACGCGCCGTAGCAGCCGGCCACCATCACGCAGCCCAGCGAGAAGTTCACCAGCATCGGCAGGTGGTCGAACAGGCCCCAGAACAGGCCCGCAGCGAGGAAGCCGTTGTACAGGCCCTGGTTGGCCGCCAGCACGCGGGTGATCTCGGCCTTCTCCGGCGTGTTGCGGAACGTCTTCAGGCCCAGCGGGCGGGTCCACAGGAACATCTCCAGCACCAGGAAGTAGACGTGCAGCAGTGCGACCAGCAGGGTCAGGGCGAGTGCGATCCAGTACATGCAGGGTTCCTTGGGTAGGTTGATGGAGTGATGGGGTCAGAGCCCTCTCCGTGGGAGAGGGATCCGACCCCGCGCAGCTCAACGGTCGCGCGGCAGCTTCTTCTCTTCGCGCAGCACGCCGAACGCGGCCAGCGTCATGCACGCGGCCACCAGCATGCCGCCGGCGAACACCACATGCGAGCCGAACAGCGACAGCCCCTTGTGCACCCAGGTGAAGCTCAGGTCGGCGCCGCGGTAGACCACGGTGTCGATGGCCGCGCCGGCCTTGTAGCGCCACTGGCGGTCCACGCGGGTATAGATGGTCTCGCGGGCCGGCTTGAACAGCGAGAACTCGCTGGCCCGGGTCAGCACCTGCACCACCGCCACCATCATCGGCAGCGGCGAGGCGGCCAGCACCGAGAAGCCGAGCAGGATGGCGAAGGCCGGTATCAGCAGCGCCGGCGCGATGCCGTGGCGCGACAGCAGCCAGCGGGTCAGGCTGAGCTGCAGCAGCAGGGTCAGCGCGTTCACCGCCAGGTCGATGCGCGAGAAGAACGCCGTGCTGGCCGCCGGGTCGCTGAAGGCCGCCCGCACGATGCTGGCCTGCTGGTTGTACAGCATCGTGCCCACGCCCACGCCGAACACCACCAGGATCGCCAGCCAGCGCAGCAGCGGCTCGCGCACGATCAGCTTGAGGCCGTCGAGCACGCTGCCGCCCATCGGCTTCTCGCCGGACACCAGCTGCTGCTCGCGCTCGCGCAGCACCGCCCACTGCCGCAGCCGCCAGATGCAGAACAGGCAGACCACCAGGAAGCCGGCCGAGACCAGCATCAGGTTGGCGATGCCCACGCGCTGCACCAGCGCGCTGGTGAGGACCGGGCCGAGGAAGGCACCGACCGTGCCGGCCGCGCCGATGTAGCCGTAGTACGCGCGTGCCTGCACGTTGCTGAAGACATCGGCCATGAAGCTCCAGAACACAGCCACCGCGAACAGGTTGAAGACCATCACCCAGAGGAAGAAGGCCATGCCCCGCCCCGGCACGCCGCTGTCGAACAGCACGTAGAACACCAGCAGGGTGGCGATGAAGAAGCCATACACCACCGGCAGGAACACCCGCCGCGGGAAGCGGCTGACCAGCCAGCCATAGACCGGCTGCAGCACCAGCATGATCACGAACACGCAGGTGAACAGGAACTGCAGGACGAAGTCCTTCAGGGCGATGCCGTGGCTGGCGAACCAGCCGATCAGCAGCGGCGGGAACACCGTCTCCAGATCGGACGAGGCGGCCATCGCCTCGCGCACCGGGCGCAGCACGTAGTAGCCGCTGAGCAGGCAGAAGAAATACAGGAACGACCACCACAGCGCCGGCGATTCGCGCAACGCCGCCACAAGCCCACGCAGCGGCCCCTTGCCAGTGGCCGCGCTCACGCGGTGGCCCCGGCCGGGACGCGGCAGTTGGATGGCGGCATGGCAAGCTCCGGGGGCAGTGAAGCGCGTACGTTAGACAATGCACTGCAACATCGCCAGCAGACCGTGCGCGATGCCGCCAGGCGGGCTCATGTGGAGGGCGTCTGCGGGCCCGTCCAGACCCCCTCGCCGGGCGTCAAAAATCCAACTTTTTCAATCAGATGCGCATTCATCTTCGCTTTGTTTGTGCACAGGCGAAAAGCGGCGCTAGAATCACAGACAGCAGTCGCGCACGGGTCCAACCGATGAAAATGAACAACCTGCGTCGCCCGGTCCGGGCGGCGACCACCGGTTTGCTGGGCATGTTGATGCCCGTGGCCTTGTCCACCACCGCGCAGACACCGCCGGCCCTGCCGCCGATGCCGACCAACATCGAAACCGCCGCGGGTCCGGGCATCGCCCACACCCAGCCGGCGGCCTACCGCACCGGCCTGGTGCCGCAGGTGCAGCTGCCTGCCGCCGGCTTCAACGTCGCCCATATCGAATCGATGGCGCAGCAGCTCACCTATGGCGAGCGCGTGCCGGGCATGGCCGTGGCCATCGTGCAGGGCGGCCGCGTGCTCAGCGCGCGTGGCTACGGCGTCACCGACGTCAACAATCCGCTGCCGGTCGACGCGCACACCGTGTTCCGCCTGGCGTCGCTGTCCAAGGCCTTTGCCGGCACCATGGCCGGCCTGCTGGTCAACGACGGCACGCTGCGCTGGGACAGCAAGGTGACCGACTACGTGCCGGGCTTCCGCCTCAACTCGCCCGAAGCCACCGACCGCCTGACCGTGGCCGATGTGCTCAGCCACCGCGTCGGCCTGCCCTACAACGCCTACGATCGCGACATCGAAGGCAATGCCGAGTACTACTCGCTGACCCAGAAGCTGGCCAACACCAGCCTCAAGTGCCTGCCGGGCGACTGCTACGCCTACCAGAACGTGGCCTTCAGCCTGATCGGCGACGTGGTCTATGCCGCCTCGGGCAGCTTCTACGAACAATCGGTCGAGCGCCGCATCTTCAAGCCGCTGGGCATGAACGATGCCAGCCTCGGCCTGGCCGGCATCCAGGCCAGCTCGCGCTGGGCGCGTCCGCACGTGCGCAGCCGCAACGGCTGGGTGTCGCTGACGCCGAAGCCGACCTACTACCGTGTCGCCCCGGCCGCCGGCGTCAACGCCAGTGCCAGCGACATGGCGCAGTGGCTGCTGGCCCATACCGGGCATCGTCCCGACGTGCTGCCGGCGCCGCTGCTGGCCACCCTGCATTCGAGCCTGATCAATACCCCGGGCGAGATGCGCTCGGGCTGGCGCCGTGAGCGCCTGCACTCGGCCGGCTACGCGCTGGGCTGGCGCACCTTCGATTACGCCGGCCACGACGTGGTCTTCCATGCCGGTGCAGTGCAGGGTTACCGCGGCCTGGTCGCGCTGGTGCCCGAACGTGACCTCGGCATCGCCATCCTCTGGAACGGCGAGAGCGGCCTGCCCAGCGGCCTGCTGCCGACCGTGCTCGATTCCGCGCTGGGCCTACCGGCGCAGCGCTGGCTGGACGTGGACACCGATTTCGGCAGCGACAGCCTGATGGCCGAAGGCGCGACCCCGGCGCAGCAGGACAAGCGCAAGGGCAAGGGCGCCTCGGGCAACCGCGCGGTGGCCTCGCCGCGCTGAGCGCGGCAGTCTGCCGGTGATCGGTAGAGTCGACTGTCAGTCGACTCCGCGGGGCCGGATCGAAAAGCAGTCGACTGGCAGTCGACTCTACCCACGGCGGTGAAGCAGACGCAGGCTCAGTGCGCGAAGTAGTGCATGCCGCCATCCACCGGGATCACCGCGCCGGTGATGTAGCCGGCCAGCGCCGACGCCAGGAACGCCACCAGCGGTGCGACCTCCTCCGGTTCGCCGAAGCGCCCGATCGGAATGTTGCGCTCGATGAACGCGCGTCGGCTTTCCTCGGTGGGATGCAGCCGGCCGAGGATCTGCGCGCTGTTGATCCGGCCCGGCGCGATCGTGTTGACCGTCACGCCCTGCGCCGCCACCTCCGATGACAGGCCCTTGCTCCACAGGTGCAGCGCGGCCTTCGCCGCCGTGGCGGCATTCAACGCACGCGGCTCCATCGAACCGCTGAAGTTGATCACCCGCCCCCAGCCCTGCGCCTGCATGCCGGGCAACAGCGCCTGGGTCAGCCGTCGCGACGCGGAGAAGTTCAGCGCCATCGCTTCGTCCCATACGTCATCAGCAGCGTCGACAGAGGTCGGCCGCGAGCCACCCGCGGCATTGACCAGGATGTCCACGCGCTGCAGCGCGTCCTGCGCCCCGGCGGCGATACGCGCCAGCTGCGCGGCGTCGGTGAGGTCACCCGGCAGGATCAGCGGCGCGGCTGCACCGCTGGCTGCGATCTCCGCTGCCAGCGACTGCAGCGGCTCCAGCCGTCGCGCGTTGATCGCAATGCGTACGCCGAGCGCCGCCAGCTGCCGCGCAACCGCCGCGCCGATGCCGCTGCCCGCGCCGGTGACCAGTGCGGTACGTCCTTCAAGACTCAGATCCATGGTGTTCTCCGTCATGCGTGGCCGGTACATCCGGCCCGTGCAGCGCATGCTCTTTGATCACCCCTGATTGATAAACTCCGCGCAGGTTTCAGCATTCAGAACCCGGAGTGTCAGATGAACCTGCTGGAGAGCATGCAGGTCTACGTGCTGATCGTGGACAAGGGCAGCCTCAGCGCTGCGGCCGCGGCGATGGACATCTCGGCGACGATGGCCGGCAAGCACCTGCGTGCACTGGAAGCGCGCCTGGGCATGCAGCTGCTGAGCCGCACCACGCGCCGCCAGCACATGACGCCGTTCGGCGAGGACTACTACGCCCGCTGCCGGGACATCCTGCGGCTGGTGGAAGAGACCGATGCGCAGGCCGCCCACCAGCAGATGGCGCCGGCCGGCACGCTGCGCATCAGCGCACCGGTGATCTTCGGCACGCATGCGCTGGTGCCTGCCCTGGCCGAGTACATGCAGCGCCATCCGCAGGTGCGGGTGGAGGCGAGCCTGAGCGACCGCGTGGTCGACCTGGCCGAGGAAGGTTTCGAAGCCGCGCTGCGCATCGGCACCCTGGCCGACAGCGATGCGTTGGTGGCACGCCCACTGACGCCCTACCGGTTGATGATGTGTGCCGCGCCGTCCTACCTCGCCCGCCACGGCACGCCGCGCACGCTCGCCGAACTGGCGTCGCACCAGTGCCTCTCGTTCGAACCCCGCGCGCTGGCGCAGTGGCTGCAGGACGAGGCTGGCGATCTCGAGCGTATCGCCGCTGCGCGCCTGCAGATCAACAACGGCGAAGCGCTGCGTGCGGCGGCGCTGCATGGGCTGGGCATCGTGCTGCAGTCGACCCTGCTGCTGGCCGCGGACGTGGCCGCCGGGCGGCTGGTGCAGCTGTTCCCGCAGCACGGCCAGGCCGGTCGGCCGATGCACGTGGTGTACGCGCACGATCGCTACCGCTCCACCCGCCTGCGCAGCTTCCTGGATTTCCTGGTGGAGCGGTTCCCGCCGGTACCGCACGGGTAGCGTCGACGGTCGCCCATAAAAAAACCCCCTCCCCGCTGGGCAGCCAGGGAAGGGGGTTTCAGGGTACGGCTATCGGGAAGTACTTAGATCAGCGGCGCCGGGGTTGCCGGCAGAGCGACCGGAGCGGCCTTCTTCTTGCGGGCGGCCGGCTTGCGCTTGGCAACCTTCTTGGCAGCCTTCTTCGGGGCAGCCTTCTTGGTGGCCTTCTTCGCAGTGGCCTTCTTTGCAGTCGCCTTCTTGGCAGTCTTCTTCACTGCCTTCTTGGCGACCTTCTTCGCGGTCTTCTTTGCCGGCTTCTTGGCTACCTTCTTCGCCGCCTTCTTCACTGCCTTCTTCGCAGTGGTCTTCTTGGCGACCTTCTTCACGGCCTTCTTGGCGGTCGCCTTCTTCGCGACCTTCTTCACTGCCTTCTTGGCAGCGGCCTTCTTAGCGACCTTCTTCACCGCTTTCTTGGCGGCGGGCTTTTTCTTCGCAGCTTTCTTGGTTGCCATGGGATGGCTCCTCGTCAGTGATAGGGAGTTGAAACGCCCAGGTGGATCAAACCCGCGGTTGCTGCGTGCGGGGACCGCCGGCGCGTCAGGCGCGCCGTTACGGATGCGGCAATGCCCGCCTCGATCGGCGGAGCGGGCATCGGAACGGAAGATGCCTTGCATTTCTCCGGGGGAAGCGGGGCCATGTCCACCGTCGGCAGGAACGCGGTGGTCTTGAGGGGGCTGCTTCGCATCGGACGATTGATTCGGCGCACTCGGTTTGGCAGGCAAGGTCTGCTGAGGCGAAACCTAATCACGGTTTTTTTTACTGTCAACAACCCCCGCGAAAAAATTTCACATCCGCGTCCATCCGAACGCCGCCGACACCGCCACCACGCGGCACCTTCCCGGCCCTGCATCGCGCACCGCCAACGTCACGCGCAGCAACACGTGATCGCACCTGCTGAATAAAAAACGCTTGAAATAAGCACTCTGCGTTGATAGGCGACGACAGATGCCGCGCCATGCACCACGTCGTCCGGCACACGCCAACGCGCGCGCCCGCCGCACCACAACGGGTCTGCAACGGGGGGTAAAAGTTTTCACATCCGAACACGCAAACGCGGGACGGAAACGCGGATTTGCGCAAAACTGCGCACGCCTGATCGCGCCGTTCGATGCCGCCTGATGCCACGCCGAAGGTGTGCCGCGAACCCGATGGCATGAGTCGACGACGGAGGCTGGAACGAAAACGGCCACCCGAAGGTGGCCGTTCTGGAAGCAGGAAGCCAGGACTCAGTGGTCTTCGTTTTCCAGGGCTTCGGCGTACGCGTCCGGATCCAGCAGCTCGTTGAGCTCGTCGGCGTTGGTCAGCTCGACCACGTACATCCAGCCTTCGCCGTAGGCATCTTCGTTGATGGTTTCCGGCTTGTCCGACAGCGCCGAGTTGACCTCGACGATCGTGCCGCTGACCGGGCTGTAGACGTCCGAGGCGGCCTTGACCGACTCGACGACGGCGATCTGCTCGCCCGCCTTGGCCTCGGCGCCGACTTCGGGCAGCTCGACGTAGACCAGGTCACCCAGCAGGCCCTGGGCATGGTCGGAAATGCCGACGGTGACACGGCCATTGCCTTCGACGCGGGCCCACTCGTGGGACTTGAGGAACTTGAGGTCGCCGGGGATCTCGCTCATGGGAACTGCTCCAGGTTTTGCAGGGGGTGGAAAAAACGGGGCTAGTGTAACCAACCGACCGCCACTGCTGTCAGTGACGGCCGGCACGTTCGGATCAGGCGTCGGCGAGCACGCCGGGCTGGGCCTGGCCTTCGCGGACGAACGGGAACTTGACCACGCGCACCGGCACCTGCCGACCGCGGATATCGACGGTGACCTGGCCGAGTTCGCCCGCCGGCACGCGGGCGAATGCGATGCCCTTGGCCAGGCTCGGCGAGAAGGTGCCGGACAGGATTTCGCCCTGGCCGCCGGCGGTGGTCACCGCCTGGCCATGGCGCAGCACGCCCTTCTCGTCCATCACCAGGCCGATCATCTGCCGCGCGTTGCCGGCGGCCTTCTGCGCCTCCAGCACGTCGCGGCCGATGAAGTCGCGGCCTTCGTCCAGCGACACGGTCCAGGCCAGCGCCGCTTCGTACGGGCTGATCGCTTCGTCCATGTCCTGGCCATACAGGTTCATGCCGGCTTCCAGGCGCAGGGTGTCGCGCGCGCCGAGGCCGGCCGGCTTCACGCCTGCCGCCAGCAGGCGGTTCCAGAAGGCGACCACGGCGTCCTGCGGCAGCAGGATCTCGAAGCCGTCTTCGCCGGTGTAGCCGGTGCGGGCGACGAACAGTTCAACACCGTCGTCCGCCTTGACCTGCAGGGCAGCGAAGCGGCCGAGCTTGGCCAGCGCGTCGCGGTCGCTGCCGCCGACCAGGCCGACGACGCTGTCGCGCGCCTGCGGGCCCTGCACGGCGAGGATGGCCAGGTCCGGGCGCTGCTCGACGCTGACGCCGAACGGTGCCGCCTGTTCGCGCAGCCAGGCCAGGTCCTTCTCGCGGGTGGAGGCGTTGACGACCATGCGGAAGAAGTCATCGGCCAGGTAGTAGACGATCAGGTCGTCGATGACGCCGCCGGCCGGATTCAGCATGCACGAGTACAGCGCCTTGCCCGGCACCTTCAGCTTGTCGATGGAGTTGGCCAGCAGGCGGCGCAGGAACGGCTTGACCTGCTCGCCGCGCAGGTCGACCACGGTCATGTGGCTGACGTCGAAGACGCCGGCTTCGCGGCGCACCAGGTGGTGTTCGTCCAGCTGCGAGCCGTAGTGGATGGGCATGTCCCAACCCCCGAAATCGACCATCTTGGCGCCGAGGGCGCGGTGGGTATCGTTGAGCAGCGTCTTCTGGGTCATGACCGGTCCGGCAGCAGGATAAACAAGAGCGTCCATTATCCCAGATCGGTCGGCGGCAGGCGTGCCGCAGCGCAGCGGGGGTTGTTGGGTTGTAGCCGGCCTGCGGCCGGCGCCGCTTTTCTACCGCCAGGGCATGGAGCACAAAGCCCTAGCGTTTCGGCTCTGGGTTGTCTGGGTTTGGGCGGGGCGGTGTGGGGTTGCGGGACACGCCGTGAACCCGTCCATGGGGGCTCGTAGGCGCCATCCATGGCGCCTGCGGTCCCGCAACCCCACACCGCCCCACCCCTGCCAGGTTCCGTGGTGACGGATGGCAAGTGCCAGAGCAGAGCAAGAGCAGATGTGGAAGTCGATACATATATAGAGAGGGGGCGGAGCCCTTTCCTGCGGAAAGG
>NZ_JACVTV010000059.1:0-25292 GCF_016624625.1 Stenotrophomonas sp. S41
CCCCCCCCCCCCCCGCCCGACCCAGCACGCATAAACAACGAGCCGACCAACCGCCGTTGCTGTCGCTGTTGCTTCAGACGTTGCTCGCAAGCAGTCGCGGCCGCAGGCCGCGCGGAATCTCACAGATGCCGCAGTTCCTGCTTCAGCGTCGCCACGCACCGCCGGCTCACTTCCAGCGGCTGCTTGCCATGCCGCAGCACCGCCTGCACCTGCCCGCCGACGCCGCGCCGCAGTTCCACCAGTTCATGGCGGGCCACCAGGCAGTTGCGGTGGATGCGCACGAAGCGGCTGGCGAACTCCTCCTCCAGCGACTTCAGCGATTCCTCGATCAAGTCTTCGCCGCGCGCGTGGTGCACCACCACGTACTTCTCTTCGGCCTGCAGGTAGTGGATGTCGTCCAGCGGAATCAAACGCAGGCTGCCACGCAGGCGCGCGCACAGCATGCTGCGGGCCTGGCCGCCGCTGTGCTCGGGCTGGCCATCCCGACCGGCCAGGAACGTACGCGCGCGCGCGATGGCCGCGGCCAGACGCTCGGCACGTACCGGCTTCATCAGGTAATCAATCGCCGCCGCCTCGAACGCCGACAGCGCGTGCGCATCGTAGGCGGTGCAGAACACCACCGCCGGCCGCGGTTCGAAACTGGCCAGGTGGCGCGCGGCTTCCAGGCCATCCAGCCCGGGCATGGCGATATCCAGCAGCACCAGGTCCGGCTGCAGTTCCGCGCACGCGTGCAGGGCCTGCTCGCCGTTGCCGGCCTCGGCCACCACGTCGATGCCCTCCTGCGCCGCCAACAGGCCGCGCAGGCGCTCGCGGGCCAGCGGTTCGTCATCGGCGATGACTACCCTCACGCTCATTCCCTCACTGGATCGGCACTGTCACCTGGCAGGCATAGTAGCCTTCGCTCCAGCCGGCCGTCATCCGCGCGGCACGACCGAAGCGCCACGCCAGCCGATGCCCGATGCTGTGCTGTGCGTGGCCCGCACCCCGTGCCAGGGCCAGCCCCGGGGCCTGCGGATCCGGCGCCGGATTGCGAACTGTGATCTGCAGCTCATTGTTCCTGCAGGCCAGCAGAAGCTCGATGGTGCCGCCCTCGGGCAGGCGCGAAATACCATGCAGCACCGCGTTTTCCACCAGCGGCTGCAGCACCAGGCGCGGCAGCGGCAGGCCCCAGGGCAAGGGTTCCTCGCGCTGCCAGTGCACCTGCAGGCGTTCGCCCAGGCGCAGCGATTCAATCGACAGGTAGCGCTCGGCCAGCTCGCACTCGGCCTGCAGGGTGGAATCGCCCTCGCCGGCACCCAGCGCGGCGCGGAACAGATCGGACAGGTCCAGCACCGCGCGTTCGGCCACGGCCGGGTCGCGGTGCAGCAGGCTGGCGATCAGGTTCATGCTGTTGAACAGGAAATGCGGGCGGATGCGCGCCTGCAGTGCGTCGGCCTGGGCACGCGCGTTGGCCTGCACCTGCGCGGCCCAGCGGTCACTCACATAGAAGTAGCGCAGCGCCAGCGCGGTGATCAGCGCCGTGGTCGCGGCACTGCCCAGGGTGAAGCGCCAGAAGCTGATGCCGCGCGTGAAGTTGTCACCCAGCACCGCGTACAGGGCATGCACGACGCCGGCGCAGGCCACGGCGATGAGCGCCGACAACCCGATGGCCATCAGCGCGCCCAGCACCTCGGGCAGGGTCGACAGTGCCCGCCGCAGCAGGCACAGGCAGGCGCTGACCGCCAGCGAAAGCCACAACGCGAAACCACTGGCCGAGGCCAGCTCGGCCAGCGTCCAGTGGCGGCTGCCATCGGGCGCCAGGGCCAGCACCACCACCACCAGTTCGGCCAGGCCCAGCATCGCCAGCACGCGCGGCACGCGGCACAGTTCCGGCATCCACGGCGGGCTGGCGCTGGCTGCCATGGCTCAGGCCACGCCCAACCGTTCCTGCAGCCAGTCGCCCAGTGCCTGGATCTCTTCGGCACAGACCTGGTGCGCCATCGGGTAACGCTGCCACTGCAGCGACAGGCCCAGCGTGCGCAGCACCTGCGCGCTGTGTTCGGCCACCGCCAGCGGAATCACCGGATCGCCACTGCCGTGGGCCATGAACACCGGTACGTCGACGGCGCCGTCGACGCGGCGGGCCGCTTCGGCATCGGGCAGATAGGTGGACAGTGCGATCAGGCCGGCCAGCGGCGCGGTGCGTTCCAGCGCGGCACTGAGGATGACCGCGCCACCCTGCGAGAAGCCCGCCAGGAAGATGTGGTCGGCGGCGACGCCGCGTTCGATCTCGCGTTCGATCAGCGCGTCCAGCTGCGCCACCGATTCACGCACGCCGGCCATGTCGGCACGGGAGCGGAAATCCATGCCGACGATGTCGTACCAGCCGCGCATCGGCACGCCGTTGTTGATCGTGATCGGCCGCACCGGTGCATGCGGGAACACGAAGCGCAGCGCCGGCCAGTGCGGGCGCACCAGCTCGGGCACGATCGGCGCGAAATCATGGCCATCGGCCCCCAGGCCATGCAGCCAGATCACCGACCACTGCGGCGAGGCGCCGGTTTCCTGTTCCACCGTTTGCAGCATGATGCGGCTCCTTCAAGTTCGAGCCGCATTATGCCGCCGCCATGGGCCGATCAGTACAGCGGCGGCTGCTCGGCGGCTTCGCGGCGCAGCTCGGCCGCACGCACCAGGACGGGCGGCGGCGTGTTTTCCTCGGGGATGTCCAGCAGGCCCCAGCGGTGCAGGAAGCCACCGGGCCCGCGCGAGGAGGTCAGCGCCACCACGGGAATGGCCAGCACCATGCCGATCACCACCGGTGCCATCCACACCGCCAACGAGGGCGATACCGCCCAGGCCAGCATGCCCATGAAGGCACCGAACACGCCCAGCCCACCGTAGCCGCGGATCAGCGCCATCCAGGAAATGCCACCGTCGTCGCGCTGCTGCGCGTCCCAGCCCGAATCGCGGCCGGACAGCACTTCGGCCACGCCGCGCGACTGCACGTACATCACCACCGGCGCCATCAGCGCCGCCAGCACGGTTTCCACCAGCATCGACACGAACGCGCGGAAGGCGCCACCGCAGCCACGGCGGTCCACCGGGTCCAGCAGCATGGCCAGGTAGCCCAGCACCTTGGGCAGCAGCAGCACGGCCATGGTCGCGCCGAACAGGCGCACCACCTGCTCCTCGTCCTGCGCACGCCAGTAGACGCTGGGTGACAGGTGCAGCAGTGCGTTGAAATCGATGCCTTCCTGGAACAGCGGGATGGCGATGCCGATCAGCATCAACATGCCCCACATCGGCGCGGTGAAGTAATGGCCAATGCCGATCAGCATGTGCACGCGGCTGATCCAGTGCAGGCCGCGGCTGCCGACCACCTTGCCGTGCTGCAGGTTGCCCTGGCACCAGCGGCGGTCGCGCACCAGCATGTCGGTCAGGGTCGGCGGGCCTTCCTCGTAGCTGCCGCCCAGGTAAGGCACCATGTGCGCGGCCCAGCCGCCCCGGCGCATCAGCGCGGCTTCGACGAAATCGTGGCTGAGCACGTGGCCGCCGAACGGCTTGCGGCCGGGCAGTGCCGGCAGGCCGGCCTGGTCGGCGAAGGCACGGGTGCGGATGATCGCGTTGTGGCCCCAGTAGTTGCTCTCGGCGCCATGCCACCAGGCCACGCCGCGGGCGATGACCGGCCCGTACACACGGCCACCGAACTGCTGCATGCGGGCAAACAGGGTGCGCCCACCGATCACCGACGGCAGGGTCTGGATCAGGCCGACGTCGGCGTTGTGTTCCATGCCCGCCACCAGGCGCACGATGCTGTCGCCGGTCATCAGGCTGTCGGCGTCCAGGATCAGCATCTGCGGGTAGGCGCCGCCGAAACGGCGCACCCAGTCGGCGATGTTGCCGGCCTTGCGCGCACCGTTGTCGCTGCGGCGGCGGTAGAACAGGCGCACCCGGCCATCGGGCACCAGTTCGCGCAGCTCGTTGAAGACCAGCTCTTCGGCGCGGGCGATGTCCTCGCGGCGGGTGTCGCTGAGCACGAAGAAATCGAAGCGTTCCAGCTGCCCGGTGGCGGCCACCGATTCGTAGATCGCGCGCAGGCCGGCCAGCAGCCGTCGCGGGTCTTCGTTGTAGGTGGGCATCAGCAGCGCGGTGCGGCTGTGCACGATCGGCAACGGCTTGTCCGGGTCGATGCCCAGGCGGTAACCGCGGTCGAACACGGCGGTGAGGAAACCGGCCACGGCACTGGCGAAGGACAGCGCGATCCAGGCGAACAGGCCGACGAACAGCACCAGCAGGCAGGCCTCGAGCACGCTGATGCCGTTGGTGGACAGCACCCGCCACATCATCCGCGTGGCCACGGCGGTCATCGCCGCGGTACCACCGAAGAGGTACAGGCGGCGCAGCTTGATCATGCGCGGCGAGGTGCGGTGGCGAGGGACCTTGAGCTTGCCTTCGCGCAGGGTCTGCTCGGGCATCTGCAGGGGCGCTTCGGGCGGCAGCAGCGCCCAGCCGGCATCCAGCTCGGGGTTGCCCGGGCCGGCGTGAGAGGTGGTTTGAGCTTCCATCGCGTCTACTCCGCCCAGGCAGCATGGCTGGCCATCCTGGCCAAGCGGCATGCACCAGGGTTCCCCGCGCGCATTCCCGGCGCCCGCACTTGTCCTGCCTGCGACGGCGTCACGCCGCGCAGTAGATGTCTGTCACTACCGGAACCCACACGATCTCCAACGGGGCGGAATCGAAAATGCGGCCCAGCATAAGAGGGCAAATGTAAGGTGAGCGCGAAGGTTTACGCCGGGGATTTCCCCCATTCAGCAAATAGCGGGCGATGGCAGGCTCGAGCATGCCGCGCACACGTAGGCGTGGCGGAAACTGGATCGAGCAAAATGATAATGATTCCCAACGGGTAGGATCGCCGGCAACCCCGGTAGCCGCCAACCTGGGTTGGCGCTCTACATCCGGCGCAGAAGCGTGCCAACCAAGGTTGGCAGCTGCCAGCGCTCAGGTCGTCTCAAGTGCCGCGGGATCGCGGTTCGCCGCCGCGCGCGCGCGGTCGATCGCCACCGCCAGTTGCTGGCGGGCGAGCAGTTGTTGCGCCTGCACCACTTCGGGTGTCGGCAGAAGCACCGGTCCGGGTGCGTTTTCCGGTGTAACAGGTGTGGTCATGCAACCTCCAAGGACATCCCGCCAACGCGCCAGGGCCAGGCCCGAGCGGCAGCGGAACTGCGCACCCTATCCTAAAAACAAGGCGGGCGGGTGACGGTGCATTCCCGTTACGCAAGTGCTGAATTGGTCCTCCGTCACATTTTTGACGGTTCGGACTAGGTGGCTGAATGCGACCCATTTATCATGAAAACGTTTTCCTACAGGGACGTCCCCCTTCATGAACGCAGTCGACCTCACGCAGTACAGCCCGAAGTGGCAGTTCCGCTTCAATTTCTTCCAGCAGCACGGCGCGCCCAAGGAACCGGGCTTCAAGCAGGCCTGGAAGGCGCTTTCCTTCGGCGACCGGCTGAAGATCAACATCAATTTCTTCGCGTTCTTCTTCAACTGGATCTATCTGCTGATCCTGGGCATGTGGCGCAAGGCGCTGGTCGTGGTGGGCATCTACATCGTGCTGATCGCGCTGGCCTTCGTGCTGCCGGAAATCGTGGTCCGCGCACTGTGGATTGCCACCAATTTCCTGATCGCCTCCAGCGCCAACTACGGCTACTTCCAGAATAAAGTGAAGGGCAGCACCAGCTGGAACCCCTTCGAAGGCATGTTCTAAGCCGCTGCCAACGCCGGGCCCCCGCCCGGCAGGCCGCACTGACGACGCCCGGCTCCGGCCGGGCGTCGTCGTCTGCGACATCAGGCGGCGCGCAGCTTCGCTGCCGCCGGGGCGTCGGCCTGCAGGCGGAAGCGCGACACCGCCACCGCCAGCTGCTCGGCCTGGTCTTCCATCGCCCGTGCGGCCGCCGTGGCTTCTTCCACCAGCGCCGCGTTCTGCTGGGTGGTTTCGTCCATCTGCACCACGGTCTGGTTGACCTGCTCGATGCCCGCCGACTGTTCGCGCGAGGCGGCCGAGATCTCGGCCATGATGTCGTTCACCCGGCCGACCTGGCCGACGATCTCCTGCATCGTGCGGCCGGCACCGTGCACCAGCTGCGCACCGGCGCCGACCTGGGCCACCGAGGCGTCAATCAGGCCCTTGATCTCCTTGGCCGCCCCCGCCGAGCGCTGCGCCAGCGCACGCACTTCGCTGGCCACCACGGCGAAACCACGGCCCTGCTCGCCGGCACGCGCGGCTTCCACCGCAGCGTTCAGCGCCAGGATGTTGGTCTGGAACGCGATGCCATCGATCACCGAGATGATCTCGGCGATGCGCTGCGAGGAGTTCTCGATCTGCTCCATGGTCTGCACCACCTGGCCGACCACCTGCCCGCCCTCGCTGGCCACGCCTGCGGCCGACGCCGCCAGGCTGTTGGCCTGCTGCGCATGCTCGGCGTTCTGGCGCACGGTGGAGGTCAGTTCCTCCATCGATGCCGCCGTCTCTTCCAGGTTGGCCGCCTGCTGTTCAGTGCGGCGCGACAGGTCGCTGTTGCCCGAGGCGATCTCGCCGGCCGCCAGGCGGATGCTTGCCGCCGACTGCTGGATCTGGCCGACGATCTGGGTCAGCTGCTGCACCGTGCTGTTGGCATCGTCGCGCATCACCGCGAACACGCCGTGGAAATCACCGTGCATGCGCGTGCTGAGGTCACCGGCGGCAATCGCGCGCAGCAGCGTGGAAAGCGCGGCCAGGTTGTGGTCGCTCACCTGCATCATGGTGTTGAGCGTTTCGACCATGCGCCGGAAGTCGTGCTCGAAGCGCTCCGCATCGCCGCGCACCGCGAAGTCACCCGCTGCGGCCGCAGCGGCCAGCTGCTGGATCTCCTCGTTGATCGCCCCCAGGTTGGCCTTGGTGGTGGCCATGGCCGCGGTGAACACCGCCTTCTCGCCCGGCAGGGCTTCCATGTCCACGCTGAGGTCGCCCACCGCGTAGCGCTGCATCACCTCCACCAGGCGCTGGGTGACCGCGTTGCTCGACGCCACCAGCTGGTTGCTGTCGGCCACCATGCGGCCGTACTCGCCCGGGAACGCGCTGGCATCCATGCGGTAGCTGATCTGGCCTTCGTCATGGCGCTGCGCCATTTCGGCCTGCGCCGCCATCACCGCCTGCAGCGTGCCGCGCATGCCCTGCATCGCCTCCAGCAGGCGACCCACTTCATCGTTGCCGCGCGACGGCAGTGCGGTATCCAGCTTGCCGGCCGCCACGTCGCTGGCGATGCGCACGGCCTGCGCCAGCGGACGGATGGCCAAGCCACGCAGCAGCACGTAGACCCCGGCGCTGAGGGTGAGCGCGGCAATCACGCCGACCAGCAGGGTCAGCCACAGCAGCTGGCGGGCTTCGGCGACGATCACCGCGTGCGGCACCACCACGCCCAGCGCGAAGTGCTGCGGAGCATCGCCGACCTGCATCGGCACGTACAGGCGCACGTTGCCTTCGGCATCCGGCTCGAACGCCTCGAAGGTCTTGCCCTCGGCAATCTGCGCCAGCATCTGCTGGGTTTCCGCATCGGTACGCGGCTTGCCGATCTCGGCGGCATTGGCCGCCGCCAGCACCACGCCCTTGGGCGAGAGCAGTTCGACCCGGCCGGCCCCCATCGGGGTCAGCGTGGCCAGGTGCTTCTGCAGAGCCGCCAGCGAGAAATCGACGGTGAACACGCCGAGGAAGGTGCCGTTCTCCACGATAGGCGTGCTCAGCGTGCTCATCAGCACCTGCTGGCCGCCGATGGCATAGGCATACGGCTCGCTGACCTTGGGCAGCTTGTCGCGGCTCGGGCCCATGTACCAGTCACCGGAGCCATCCGGCAGGTCGGTGTAGGCGGTCATCGGCGACTGCTGGGGCTTGCCGCCCTCCCAGGCCCAGTAGCTCATGAAGCGACCGGTGGCATCGTGCGCTTCGGTATTCACGAAGTCTGCATCCTTGCCGTCGAAAGCGTTCGCTTCCCACATGGTGCTCTTGCCCACCCATTCCGGGTGCGCCTGCAGCTGCTGGCCAACGACCGCGGCCAGTGCGGCGCGGTCCGGGGCATCGCCGCGGGCACGCTGGGCCAGCACGGTTTCCACCATCGCATCGTTGCTGGCGAAGGCCGTGCCCAGATCGGCAGACACCTTGCGCGCTTCGGCGACGGCTTCACTGGCCATGGTCTGGCGCGAGGCATTGACCAGGCTGGCACTGGCCTGGCGGTAGATGAGGAAAGCGGTGATGCCGAAGCAGAGCAGCGCGATCGAAGCAGTGCCCAGCATCAGCTTGTGGGCGATGCTGCCCGGGCGACGGGCAGCGGCAGAGCGGGAAGAAGGCATGGACAGGTCCGCAAGCAGTTCAGGACAACCGGCACCGGAACGGCACCGCGCAGATGCGCGATCCCTCGCGCCGCCGCCTGCCAGCTGCGGATCGAAACCCACGGTGGCAAGGCACGCACCGGGTTAGCGGCCGCAGGGGGGACGGATTGAGAAAAACCGCCTGCTCGAACCTGAACGCGCTCAGCCGTAGAGTCGAGCTTGCTCGATGTTCCGGCGCGTAGAGTCGAGCTTGCTCGACTGATCCACAGTGCAGTCGAGCAAGCTCGACTCTACAAAAGCGGCTGCATGCGCGGCAGTACTTCGATGCTGCCTGCGGCGTACTGCTGCAGCACGCCCTCCGGGCCGAAGCGCGGTTGCCAGCCCAGCGCCTGGCGCAGCCGGCTGCTGTCGTAGACACGGTCGATGCTGTGCGGCAGCGGCCAGCCCCGGCGGTCGAACTCGGCGAGCAGCTGCGGTACCCGGCGGGCCAGCACCTGGCGCGGGTTGGCGGCCAGCTCCAGGCAGTCACTGCGCTGGAACGGACTGGCCGCGCAGGCGATGTAGCGCTGGAACGGCTCACCCTCATCCACCAGCAGCGCCGCGTGGGCACTGGCCACGTCGCGCGCATCGATGCCACGGTGCAGACGGAACATGGCCATGCGTTCGGGTGGCTCGGGGAAGCAGCGCGCCATGCGCAGCACGCGCACCTCGAAGCCCTGCCCCGCCGCCTGCTCGGCCAGTGCTTCGGCCTGCAGCTTGGTGCGGTGGTAGATGGTGCGTGGCAGCGGTTCGGTCGTTTCGTCTATCCAGCGGCAGCCACCGGCCACTACCGCATGGCCGTACAGCGCCGTGGTGCTGGTCAGCACGAAGCGGCGCGCGCCGGCCTGCCGGGCCAGCTGCAGCAGCTGGCCGGTGGCATCGACGTTGATCTGCTCGAACACCGGATCAGGGACCAGGCCGACGTGCGGCGCGTGCAGGGCTGCGGTGTGGATCACCGCGTCCACACCCCGCACGGCGCGCTCCAGCGCCTGGCGGTCGGTGACATCGGCAATGATGCGGGTGGTGTTGAAGGGCATGCGATCCAACCCCACCACGTCGTGCTCGGCGGCCAGCGCACCGAAGATCGCGCGCCCGATCCGCCCGGAACTTCCGGTCAACAGGATCTTCATTGAATCCATTCGCTCGACAGCGCCCGGGAGCTACCGGGATCCCTCGATTCTAGGCGCGCGCGCGGGCACGGCAACAGCCTGTTCACCTGCGTGACGCGGTAGCGAAGCGTCAAGCGCGTGCATGGCCAGCGTGAAAGCGGCGCCGCGAACATGCACCTGCCATTACCGTGGGCTGTGCAGCATGGGACCGGTCGTCGAAGCTGGCGGCGTCCCTACCGCACAGGAGACACAGCATGGCCAACGCACCCCACGGCACACAGAATCGCGGCTTCGCCTCGATGGATGAAGACAAGCAGCGCGCCATCGCCGCCAAGGGCGGCCGCGCGGCCCACGCATCGGGCAACGCGCATGAATTCAATTCCGCCGAAGCACGCGTCGCCGGCCGCAAGGGCGGCGAAGCGATCAGCCGTAACCGCCAGCACATGGCGGCGATCGGCCGCGAGGGCGGGCATGCGCGGCATGCCAATGCGCAGCGCCAGCAGCAACAGATGCAGGAAGAACCGAAGGCACCGGCTGCACCGGCGTCGCCGTATCCACAGCAGGGCTGATACCCAGCAGTGCTCCGTGAGACGAAATGCAAAGGGCCCCGTCGATGACGGGGCCCTGCTTTGCAGTAATCGCTCAGCCGAAGCCGAGGATCAGGCTGCCTTCATCGCATGCTTGCGGTCGCGCATCACGCGGTGGCAGTCCTGCACTTCCGGCAGCCACGCGGTCACTTCCTGGCGCACGGCCGGCGGCAGCTCGTTGTCGTTTAGCACGTCCTTGAACGCGGCCAGCAGGCGGTCTTCGGACTCTTCCAGCTCGGCCACGTAGCCATAGTTGGTGTCACCGAACGCGGCGCGCACCTTGCCGTAGAACTGCTGCATCGAGCCGACCATGGTGCCGTGCTCGGCCGGCTTGCCGCCGGTGGCGACGACGGCGCTGCTCAGCGAAGAAACGATGCGCGCCTTGACGCCGGCAATGCGCACGAACAGCGCGGACAGCTCGGTGTCCTTCACCTTGGTGGCGGCTTCTTCGTAGAACGACTTGCCGTCGCGGGCGATCTCGATCAGGTCGTTGAGGCGATGTTCGATGGTGGACTGGGTGCTCATGGTGTTTCTCCTTGATCGGGTCTGCGGGATGAGGGCAGCGGTGTGTCCGTTGCCTGCAGGACCAGAGTGGAGAAGCGCGCGTGCTTCGCGGGTGAGTACCGTTTGATGCGGAAATCACGGCCTCGAACGGCAACTGACTGTTCACACTGTCTTGCATGTGATTCACGCCGAGAGAACGTTTCCGCACGTGCTCATCAGTCAGGCGGTGCGCCATGCGCTGACGCGAATTTCGACAGCGAAGACGACTCGACCGGCAGATCGTTTGCCAGGCACCATTCAACAAAATCGACCAGCGGTACCGTCACCCGGACCGCTCCGATCCCGCCCGCTCTGGTGAGCCACAGATGGCGCTCGATATCCCTCTCCCACTCGGCAAACGTATCGTGCCAGTCTCGTTCAGGCAGGAGCGCCTTGAAGCTGGCGTACTCCTCCTCCCGAAACCACGCGAACGCAAGATACGACGCGCTATCCTCGCGGGGAGGAGGAAGCGGCACGAGGGCGGGCCGACGATGTTTCATGGTTCCATGACCTCAGTGGAGCGTTTCTGAAGTATCCGCCAGCAGCACCGGTTTCGGTCAAGGGTCAGACAATCGCAGGAAGATGTCGATTCCCTCCCCCGTCATTCGTCGGAGCAGGAAAGGCAGGCATGTCGCCTGCAGGAGCACCGCCATGCATCCGATCCTCACCGCCTTCGCAACCTCCCCCGACCGCGGCCAGGGCCTGGCCCGCGACATGCGCGTGCGCTGGGCGCTGGAGGAACTGGGCATCGCCTACGACGTGCAGCTGCTGACCTTCGCCGAGATGAAGGAACCCGCGCATCGTGCGCGCCACCCGTTCGGGCAGATTCCCACCTGGCAGGACGGCGATCTGCAGCTGTTTGAATCCGGCGCGATCATCCTGCACCTGGCCGAACAGCATGCGGGCCTGCTGCCTGCGGATGCGGACGGCCGCATGCGCGCGATCGTGTGGATGTTCGCGGCGCTGAACACGGTGGAGCCGCCGATTGTCGAGCGGTCGATGGCCTGGGTGCTGGAGCGCGAACAGCCCTGGTACGCGCAGCGGCTGGTGATGCTGGACGAGCGCGTGCGGCGGCGGCTGCAGGAACTGTCGACGCGGCTGGGCGACGGCCCGTGGCTGGACGGCGCGTTCAGTGCCGGCGACCTGCTGATGGTGTCGGTGCTGCTGCGCTTGAAGAGCAGCGGCATCGTCGATGAATTCCCGTTGCTGGCTGACTACGTGGCGCGCGCGACGGCGCGGCCGACCTACCAGCGCGCGTTTGCCGCGCAGCTGGCGGTGTTCCAGAACGCCTGACTCCCTGCCGATCCGCCCGCCTCAGCGCAGCGGATCGGCCGCCACGCCCTCATGGGTGATCTTCACCGGCAGGATGTGGCCCTGCGCATCGAACTCCATGCGCTCGATGGCGGTTTCGCGGTGGTCGCGGGCGGTGTCACCGTGCGGGCGACGGTGGTAGACGATGTACCAGCGATCGGTGCCTGGCACCTGGATCACCGAGTTATGCCCGGCGCTGGTCGCGATGGCCTCATCCTGCTGCAGCACCGTGCCGACGCGCTTGAACGGGCCGGTGGGTGCATCGGCAATGGCATAGGCCACCTTGTAATCCGGGCCACCCCAGCCGCCTTCGGACCACATCAAGTAATAGCGCCCACCGCGCTTGAACATCAGCGGGCCTTCCACGTACTCCGGCGCCGGCGTGATTTCCTTGAACAGCGAACCATCGGCCAGCGGCAGCACGCCGGTGAAATCATCCTTCAGCCGCACCATGTTCGCGTGTTTCCAGCCGCCGTAGATCATGTACCAGACGCCATCGTCGTCCTTGAACACGAACTGGTCGATGGGCTGCGCGCCATTATGGAAAGCGCCGACCAGCGGCTTGCCCAGCAGATCCTTGTACGGCCCTTCCGGGCGGTCGGCCACGGCCACGCCGATACCCCCCAGTTCGCTATCGGTCTTGATGTCGTTGGCGGCGAAGAAGAAGTAGTACTTGCCCTTGTTTTCCACGACGGAGGGCGCCCACATCGCGCGCTTGGCCCAAGGTACATCCTTGGCGTTCAGGACGTCGGCATGCCTGGTCCAATGCACCAGATCCGGCGACGAGAACGCATCGAAGGTGATCTGCGCATCGTAATCCGCGGATGTGGTCGGGAATATCCAGTAGCGGTTGGCGAATACCGCAGCTTCCGGGTCGGCGTACCAGCCCTTCAGGACCGGATTACCCGAGGTGGCCGGCGGCGCCGCCTGCGCGCCCGTTGCCAGTGCCGCTGCCATGCAGGCGGCCATCATCCACTTGCCCAACGCCATGCCGTGCGCTCCCGTGCTGGATAGATGGGAGCATATTAGATCGATTCAGATGCAGAATGCGAAGGCAGTCCCACCCCGTGCGCGGGAGTGGGACGCAGGCCTCAGGCTTTCTTGATGACGGTGCGCTTGCCGATGTTGCTGGTCTTGCCGGCGGTCGGCTTGGCCAGGCCCGGGATCAGGAAATCGGTGACCTTGTGGCCCATGGACACCTTGTGTGCCAGCCAACGCGGCATGCGGCCACGGCCGGTCCAGGTCAGGCGCTTGTATTCCGGATCGCGGTATTTGGCGGCGACCTTGCCGGTTTTACGGCGGGCGGGCTTGCGCGCGGGCGCGGCGGTTTCTGCGGCTTCATCGCCGAAGAGTTCTTCGATGGTGTAACCGGCTTCGGCGGCGGCGGCCTTCAGCAGGCGGCGCACGGCGGCGGCCGGGCGGCGGGTGGTGATGAGCGCTTTGCGCTGTTCGGCCGCAGCCACCAGTGCGCCCAGCTCCCGAAGGCTGAGCGATTCAATATCGATAGTCATGCGGGGAAAGGTCTACTGCGGCGGGCTGGGTGTCAAGCTTGCTTTACAGGTGCAGCAACTTGCCGACGTCCACCGTCTGCAGCCTGCCGGCGTGAGACGGGAACAATTTGAATAGTTTCATTCTCGGCCATCCCACGGAATGACAGAATGTCATGTATCCGATCCCCCCTGAGTGATGGTGCGTCAGGGATTAGCTGGATTCAGGAACGTCTCGAATCAAAGCGATACCACAGGGAAAGAAGGATGATCTCCGGAACGCTTACTCAAGAGCAGCATCTCCACGCACTTCGCCTGCACCGGCGGAAGGCGGTAAAGGTGCTGGTAGGGGTCCTGCTGGGATGTGCGGTGGTCGGCGTTGTCGCTCTCGCCGTAGGCCATCAATTCTCCGGCCTTGTCCTTGTCTGCGGCGGTATTGGCGGCGCGATTGGTGCGCTCGCCCAGTCCAGGCTGGCGCTGCCCCGTCAGGTGGCCAAGATCCATCGTCAGCAGGCGAGTCTGCACGCTCACTACACCTACAGCTGGGACCACGAATGGCTCAGCGTTGCGTCCGAGCATGTGCAAGCCAAACGGCGATGGTCGGATTACACGAAGCTGCGGGAAAGTGATGAGCTGTTCCTTCTCTACCACTCGGACGTCATGTTCGAGGTTTTCCCGAAGGCATGGTTCAACGGCCAGACGCAGTTGGATGAATTCCGGCAACTGGCCCTGCAGCCGGCGGGCTGAGCGTACGTAGTACTCGCAGGGCGCGCGCGTAGTGCTCAATCCTTCTTTTTGGTGGGCCCACCAGGATTCGAACCTGGAACCAAGGGATTATGAGTCCCCTGCTCTAACCGTTGAGCTATAGGCCCTGCGCAGCGCCACAGTGTAGTGGAGCGCGCCCCTGCCCGGCTACTCAGGCATCAACGGCCAGTGCCTTGGCCACCTGCTCCAGCCGCACCTCGGCAATCTCCGCAAAGTGCTGCATCTGCCGCAGGTGCGCTTGGAACAAGGCAGCAGTCCGCCTCGCCCCTTCCAGTCCCGCGCGGTTGCTGCCAGCAAAGCCTTCAACCAGCCCCTCACCAGCGAGCGTCAGCAGCGCATACGTCGTGCGCCGGGCGAAACCAAGCCGGTCTTCGCGCTCGTCCTGCAGTACCTCCTCCCAGTCAAGCAGCGGCGGGAAATCCGCCCGCAGGGAATCGGCCGTGTCGTTCTGCACATCGTTCATGGCGTAACTCCAGATACATGACGAACCAGAGCAGCAGGCCGTACGCGATGTGCGTGGCTTGCTGCGCGTCTGCATCGGTGCCGGTGATGTCCGGCCCGCCTACGTGATGTGTTGAGCATCCGCCCAGCCAGACTGCGGCCGCACCAGAACTATTTCAAACGGCAGATGCGACACCGGTCGAAATCACCCGAACCGCTCCCCCATGGCCCTGACTCGCTCGGCATTTCCCCGCGCCAGCGCACGCAATGCGTCCGACCCCACCCGCGCATCCCCCGCAACGCGCTCCCAGAACTCGCTCGCCAGCGGCGAGGCCCAGCGCAGATGTTCCAGCTCACCGCTCTCCCGCGGCGCTACCGCGTCCAACGGCGCATCCTGCCGCAGCACCCCCAGCCGGGACGGCGCCAACGACATCGGCAACATGTCGTACGCCGGTGCCAGCGGCAGCGCGCCGCGATCAACGAGGCGGAAACCGATGTTGCCCTGGTGCATGTCGCTGTTGCCGATCAACCGGCCAAACGCGTGCAGCCGCGCCATCGCCCGCACGGTCTCCGCAGACAACCAGCCCAGCGCCTGCAGCTGCGCACCCGCGCGCGGCCAATCCAGCGTCGCTTCGCCGGTAAACGCGGACGACAGCGACAGCAGCGAAACGAAGCCCCGGCGCCCCAGCACATCGGCGCTGCGGTCGAAGCGCGTCACTTCCAGGAAGGTATGCGTGGGCGTCTGCAGCAGCTCACTGCTGGCGGCGTCCACGCCAGCGGCGCGCAGGGTTTCCAGCGCCAGGTGTTCGCACACCAGCAGATCAGCCCAGCGCTGCGCGGCCTCGCCACCATCGGGCTGGGCAAACTTCACGATTACCGCGCGACGCCCGTCTTCGCTTTCCACCGTGGCGGTGAACTTGGGCTGCTCGCCGCCGGGTGACGAGCCCACGTCTTCGCCGGCCAGCGCGGCACGCGCACGGTGCGGGTACTGCTGAGGCCGGTCACGTGCAGCCACGCGGTCAGGTGGCGCATCCAGCGCGGCGAGAGCCGCGTGTACGGCCTCACCGCCCAGCAGCAGGTCGCCGGTCTCGGTTCCGCCGCCGTGCACCAGCGCCACCAGCACGTCGTCGCGCTGCCAGCGGGCCAGATCCGAAGGCAGTCCAAGCCCGCGCGCACGGCCATGCGCGAAGCTGCGGCCGAGGAAGCCCTGCGGCCGCAGGTCATCGAGGTACCACGGCAGGCCCGGGAAGAAGGCGGCGATGTCGCCGTCCGGCGCGCGCAACAGGTTGGGCCGCGCACGGCTGGCGTCCACGTGGAAGGTGTCGCCGCTGAGCGCGATCAGCCGGCCCAGTTCCTCCAGCGTGGCGTCTTCGCGCAGGCGGTAGAGGGGCCATTCGCTGCCCACGCGTGAGGGCTGGCGCAGGGCATAGGCGGTGGCGCGGGTCTGCCCCAGCCGCACGACCTGGTCGCCACTGGCCGCAACCAGGCGGCTGAGGGTCATGCGGTTCACGCCCAGGCGCTCGGCCAGCGCGGCCGCCGGTTGCGGTTGGCCGGGGGGAAGCTGGGCGATCAGATCCTGAGGGTGCAGGAGCGCGCGGCGGGCCATGGAGGGGCCTTGGAGACGAATAGTGTTACGTATTTATCGCAAAATCACGCTATCCGCAAGCTGGCGACAACATCAAAATTTCTGTTTTGAAAAGGTTTTTGAGACGACGGTAGCAACTTGGATCAAGAATAGTGTTACGTAAAAATTACGAATGGTTCAATCAATCCGCCGGGCATGGCCCGGCGCTACCAAAGAAAAACCCCGCCGAAGCGGGGTTTCTCTCAACACATCAGCCGTCGCCGGGTATCAGTCGATATCCAGGAAGCTGCGCAGCTGTTCCGAGCGGCTCGGGTGACGCAGCTTGCGCAGGGCCTTCGCTTCGATCTGGCGGATGCGCTCGCGGGTCACGTCGAACTGCTTGCCGACCTCTTCCAGCGTGTGGTCGGTGTTCATGTCGATGCCGAAGCGCATGCGCAGCACCTTGGCTTCCCTCGGGGTGAGGCCGGCCAGCACGTCGCGCACGGTTTCAGACAAGTTGATGTTGGTGGTGTTCTCGATCGGGGACTCCACGTTGGTGTCCTCGATGAAGTCGCCCAGATGGGAATCCTCGTCGTCGCCGATCGGGGTTTCCATCGAGATCGGCTCCTTGGCGATCTTCATCACCTTGCGGATCTTGTCTTCCGGCATGTCCATTTCCTTGGCCAGCTCCTCCGGCGTGGCCTCGCGGCCGTACTGCTGGAGCATCTGGCGGGAAATGCGGTTCAACTTGTTGATCGTCTCGATCATGTGCACCGGGATACGGATGGTGCGTGCCTGGTCGGCAATCGAGCGGGTGATCGCCTGGCGGATCCACCAGGTGGCGTAGGTCGAGAACTTGTAACCGCGGCGGTATTCGAACTTGTCCACGGCCTTCATCAGGCCGATGTTGCCTTCCTGGATCAGATCGAGGAACTGCAGGCCGCGGTTGGTGTACTTCTTGGCGATGGAGATGACCAGGCGCAGGTTGGCCTCGACCATTTCCTTCTTGGCCTTGCGGGCCTTGGCTTCGCCGTAGGCCATGGCGCGGCTGATTTCCTTCAGCTCGTCCAGGTCCAGCAGGGTCAGCTTTTCGATGTCGATGGTGGCCTGCTGCTCGGACACGATCTGGTCCTTCACCTCACGCAGCGCCGAGGACCACTTCTGCTTGCGCTTCAGTGCGTCTTCCACCCATTCCAGGTTGGTCTGGTTGCCTTCCCACGAACGGATGAAGTCCTTGCGCGGCATGCGGGCAGTGACGGTGGCCAGGTTCAGCACGCGGCGCTCATGCGACTTGATGTCGGCCATGGTGTCGCGCAGCTGCTTGGTCAGCACGTCGGTCAGCGGCAGCGGCAGCTTCAGGGTGACGAACACCGCCGACATCTCCTCGCGGAGCTTCGGCAGGTTCTTCTTGTCGCCCTTGGCGGCCGCCTTCTTGAAGGCATTGAACGCGTCGGTCAGCGCCTGCATGCGTGCGGCGACTTCCTCCGGGTCCGGACCGGTCGGTGCGGCTTCTTCATCGCCGCCGTCGACATCATCGTCCTCGTCCTCGTCGGCGTCGTCATCGCTGTCGTCGCTGTCATCGGACGCAGCAGCGGCCGGAGCCGGCACTTCGTCGGAGAGGTCGTTGAAGCCGACGATCACTTCGGCCAGGCGCTTCTTGCCTTCCTTGTGGGCGTCGTAGTCGGACAGCAGCGATTCGACCGAGACCGGGAACTGGCCCAAGGCGGCCTGCACCTGCGAAAGGCCTTCCTCGATGCGCTTGGCGATGGCGATTTCGCCCTCGCGGGTCAGCAGCTCGACGGTGCCCATTTCGCGCATGTACATGCGCACCGGGTCGGTGGTGCGGCCACCTTCGGTGTCCAGCGCGCTCAGCGCTGCGGCGGCTTCTTCGGCCGCGGTGTCGTCGACCTCACGGTTGCCCGTGTTGCCGTCGTTGAGAAGCAGGGTTTCCACATCCGGCGCAACTTCATGGACATCAATGCCCATGCCGTTGATCATGCCGATGATGTCTTCGATCTGTTCCGGGTCGACCATGTCGTCCGGCAGATGGTCATTGACTTCGGCGTAGGTCAGGTAGCCCTGTTCCAGGCCCTTGCTGATCAGTTGCTTGATTTCGGATTGGGCAGGACGTTCGTTGGCCATGTAGTGCTCGCGCCACCGGCTAGGGAGAAATAGGGAACGTAGCATTATACCAGCCCGGGGCCCGGCCTGCCGGGCGGTGGTCCCGGCGGCCTAGGGCCTGAGGAGGAAGGTCACGGGACCGTCGTTGACCAGGCTGACGACCATATGGGCACCAAACCGGCCCGTTTCCACCCCCGGGGCGTGATTTTCACGGCAGATCTCGACAAATCGGTTGAACCCGCGTTCAGCCTCGTCCGGCGGGGCGGCGCTGGTGAAGCTGGGGCGCATGCCCGACCGGGTATCGGCGGCCAGGGTGAACTGGCTGACCAGCAGCAGCCCGCCCCCGGTATCACGCAGCGAACGGTTCATTTTCCCCGCCTCGTCTGCGAATACACGGTAGCCAAGCAAGCGTTCGGCCATCCGCTTCAGATGTGCCTCGGTATCGCCCGGCTCCATGCCCACCAGGGCCAGCAGACCGGGGCCGATCTGCCCGACCGCCTCGCCCTCCACATGCACGGCGGCCTGGGTGACACGCTGGATCAGGACGAGCATCGGGGGCTCCAGATAACAGGGCCGGCCACGATAGCAGCGCCCTTGGCTAAACTGGGGCCAATGAATCCGCATCGCAAAGCCCGGCTGGTCTATCGCGCCACCACCCTGTTCGCCCGCCTGCCCTGGCCGCTGCTGCGGGGGTTCGCGCACGCCCTCGCCTGGGCCTGGATCCGCCTGAACGCCCGCGAGAGCCGCGTGACCCGGCGCAACCTGGAACTGGCCTACCCGTACATCACCGGCGCCGCGCGCGACCGCCTGCACCGCGAGCTGCTGCGCTCGACCGCGCTGCAGGCCATCGAAACCCTGCGCCTGTGGAGCCAGAAGCCGGCCGACAACCTGCGCCTGCACCTGAAGGAGCAGCACGGCGCGGCCCTGTACGACGCGGCCCTGGCCAGCGGCAAGGGCGTGATCGTGGCCGCCCCGCACTTCGGCAACTGGGAGTTGTTGAACCAGTGGCTGGCCTCGCGCGGGCAGATCGCCATCGTCTACAAGCCGCCGGAGGACGAGGCCGGCGACGCCTTCCTGCAGCTGGTGCGGGGCGGCCAGAACGTGCAGCAGGTGCGCGCCGAAGGCCCGGCCGTGCGCCAGCTGTTCAAGGTGCTCAAGGACGGCGGGGCCACCGGCATCCTGCCCGACCAGCAGCCCAAGGCCGGCGACGGCGTGTTCGTGCCGTTCTTCGGCCTGCAGGCGCTGACCATGACCCTGGTCAACCGCCTGGCCGAGCGCACCGGCGCCATCGTGCTCTACGGCTGGTGCGAGCGGATCGGGCCGGACATGGAATTTGCCCTGCACATCGAGCCGACCGACCCGGCCGTGGCCGACCCGGACCCGCAGGTGGCCGCCACCGCGCTCAACGCCGGCATCGAGCGCATCGCCCGCCGCGACCCCACCCAGTACCAGTGGACCTACAAGCGCTACACGCTGCGCCCGCCGGGCAGCGGCGAAGATGACCCGTACGCCACCAAAGAACATCCGCACTGAGGACGGCGGCGGCTGGCCTGCGACCGGCTGCCGCAGTACGTTGAATACGACGCTGGCGCCCCCATAGAGACTGCGATGTCCGCCTCCCCCGGTCCTGCCATGCCTGCTTCTTCCCTGTTCGGCGATCCCGCCGCGATCCGCTGCGAACGCGCGGTGGCCGAGCTGCGTGCCGGTCGCCCGGTCCTGCTGCACGACGGCCAGGGCCAGCGCCTGGCGGTGATCGCACTGGACAGCGCCACGGCCAGCAGCTTCGCTGCCTTCGCCAGCGCCGCGCGCGAGCGCCACTACCTGTTCCTGACCGCCACCCGCGCCCGCGTGCTCGGCGTGGAGGCGGCCGACGGCGCGCGCCTGCCGCTGGCCGGCGTGGCCTTCGATGCCCTGCCCTCGCTGGGCTACCTGCGCGAGCCAGGCCCGATGCCGGACGGCTGGAGTGCAGGCGACGCCTTCGATGCCGGCGCGGTGGAACTGGCCCGCCTGGGCCTGCTGCTGCCGGCGATGGTGGCCGTGCGCCTGGACGCCGATGACCACACCTTTGACGGTGCGGCCGAGGTGGCCCTGTGCGACCTGGCAGAAGGCGCGGCCCATGCGGCCCACGATTACGACCTGGTGGCGCGTTCGCCGGTGCCGCTGCGCGATGTCGGCATGACCACCTTCGCGGTGTTCCGCGGCGGCGTGGCCCAGCGCGACCAGGTGGCGATCATCGTCGGTGAGCCGGACCTGTCGGCCGTGGTGCCGGTGCGCGTGCATTCCTCCTGCCTGACCGGTGACCTGTTCGGTTCGCTCAAGTGCGACTGCGGCGACCAGCTGCGGCGCGGCCTGCGCAAGCTGAAGGAGCTGGGCGGCGGCGTGCTGCTGTACCTGGACCAGGAAGGGCGCGGCACCGGCATCGCCGCCAAGATGCGCGCCTATGGCTACCAGCACGACGGCCTGGACACCATCGACGCCGATGCACAGCTTGGCTTCGGTGCCGACGAGCGCCGCTATGGCAGCGCCGTGGCGATGCTGCGCGGCCTGGGTGTTTCGCGCGTGGCCCTGCTCAGCAACAACCCGACCAAGGCACAGCGCCTGCGCAACGCCGGCATCGAAGTGCTGGACTGCATTCCGGTCACCGGCGAGATCACCGCCGAGAACGAGCACTACCTGCGCACCAAGGCCGACCGCGCCGGCCACATGCTCGATGTCGACGCACTGATCCAGGCCGCCCAGTAACGCGGCCGACCTGCTACCGTCTGCGCGGGGCGGCTGCGGCCGCCACCGCCCTGCCCTGCTGCCCGACGGACGCCCGCGTGACCGAACTGCCTTCGCCTGCATCGCCGCACCTGGACCACCTGGACCACTGGCAACCGCTGCCCCGCCGTGCTGCGCGCATGGCCGCGCTGGAAGGCGCGTTCGGCGGGCTGTTCGTCCCCGGCGCGCCACTGGCCGTGGCCTGGTGGTTCCTCGATCTGCCCGGCGGCCTGTGGGGCGCAGCGGTCGGCCTGCTGGTCGGCCTGCTGGTCGGCGCCTGGCTCGGCCACCGGCGCCTGACCCGCACGCGCTGGCGGCTGGATGCACAAGGCCTGGGTCTGCGCCGCGACCTGATGTGGCAGGTGGAAACCCGCATTCCCATTTCCCGTGTGCAGCACCTGGACCTGCGCCGTGGCCCGTTGGAACGTCGCATGGGCCTGGCCACGCTGATCGTGCACACCGCTGGCACGCGCCTGAGCGCGGTGACCGTCACCGGCCTGGACGAGGACGACGCCGAACGCCTGCGCGACACCCTCGCGCACCAGCTCGACCAGGACGCGGACGCCCTGTGAGCCTGCCGCCGCCCCTGCCGCCATCGCTGCCCGGCGACGACCATGAGCATCGCCTGCACCCGTGGTCGTGGCTGTTCGTGCTGCTGATGCAGCTGCGCCACTACCTGCTGCCGCTGGTGGCGCTGCTGGTATTCGGCCAGCGCGGCGACCGCGACCCGATGTGGGCGCAGCTGATCCCACTGTCAGCCATCGCCGCGCTGGTGCTGGTGTCGGTGCTGCAGTACCTGAGCTACCGCTACCGCATCGGCAGCGATGCGATCACCGTGCGCAGCGGCCTGCTGTCGCGCAACCGCCGCGAGATTCCCTTCGCCCGCATCCACAACGTGGAAGTGCGGCAGAACCCGCTGCACCGCCTGTTCGGGGTGGCCGAGCTGCGTCTGGAATCGGCCGGTGGCGTGCGCCCGGAAGCGGAGATGCGCGTGCTCAAGCTGGACCAGGCGCTGGCGCTGGAACGGCTGGTGCGCCAGCGCGGGCAGGCATCGCAGACGGTCACCGGCGATGCGCCGCACGACATCGCCAACGACGACGACGAGCAGGTGCTGCTGCGCCTGTCGGCGTGGGACGTGGTGCGCATGGGCCTGCTGTCCAACCGCGGCTGGGCGCTGGTCGTGGCCGCCGTCGGCGTGCTGCTCCAGACGGTGCCGCGGCCGGTGATGGACGATGCCATCCAGCGCGGCGGACGCCAGGCCTTCGGTTACGTCAGCCACCTGCACCCGGGCCTGACCGGCACCCTGCTGCTGGTGGTGGCGACCCTGCTGCTGGGCTGGCTGGGCCTGCGCGTGCTGTCGGTGGTGCTGACGGTGCTGCGCTACCACGGCTTCACCCTGAGCGAGCGCGAGCGCCGGCTGACGGTCTCCACCGGCCTGCTCAGCCGCACCCGCAGCAGCGTGGCACGCCGCCGCATCCAGGCCTGGACGCTGCGCGAAGGCACGCTGCAGCGCTGGTTCGGGCTGCGCCAGCTGCGCATCGACAGCGCGGCGGGCGGGCCCTCGCGTGATGATGATCGTGCCCTGCGCGAGCTGGCGCCGCTGGCCCCGGCCGCCACCTGCGAAGGGCTGGTCAAGCACCTGCTGCCGCAGTTGCAGTGGCCGCCGGCGCAGTGGCATGCGCTGCCGCAACGCGGCTGGTGGCGGCTGAGCCTGGGCAGCCTGGTGCTGGTGCCGCTGCTGGCAGCCGGCGCCTACTGGCGCTGGGGCCCGTGGGGCCTGCTGGTGCTGGGCTGGCTGCCGGTGGCCCTGCTGGTGGCGCACCGGCAGATGGCGCGCATGGGCTGGCACCTGGATGGCCAGTTCGTGGCCGTGCGCGGTGGCTGGTGGCAGCGCTGGTGGCGCTGGGCGGAACTGGACAAGGTGCAGGGTTTGCGCCTGCAGCGTTCACCGTTGGACAAGCTGCTGGGCACCGCCAGCCTGCAGCTGGATACCGCCGGCGCGCACGGTGACGTGGCGCTGGCACTGAACTATCTGCCGCAGGCGCAGGCGCAACAGGTGATGGAGCAGCTGGCGGTGGCGCTGGCGCGGCGCAAGCTGCGCTGGTGATGGCGGGGTACATGGACACCCGCCGGTAGAGTCGACCGTTGGTCGACTATCGCGCGCAGCGCGAGGTTTCCAGACAATTGATGGAGAGCAGTCGACCAAGGTTCGACTCTACCCATCACCGCTGCGACGGACCCCAATACCCCAGGTCCTTGCGGATCTGCAGGTCGCGCACCCAGCTGCCGAACGGCTTGCGGCGCAGCGCGCCCATTTCGCCGGACAGGAAATCCTCGGTCGCGGCGATCACCCGCTCGCTGGAGCGGCCATCGCGGAACGGGTGGATGGCATCGGCATAGCGCACGATCTCCGCCTGCAGCGCGGGCTCCGGGTGCAGCGCGCGCTGCAGCATCGCCTGCAGTTGCGTGGCATCGTCGAAGTCGATCATGTGCGGCTTCGGCACGCGGTTGCGGAAGGTCACCACCGGCTTGTGCTGGACGATGAACTCCGAAACGATCGACGAGGTATCCGACACCAGCACGTCGGCCGCACGCTGCGCGGCCATCACCTGCTCCGGCTCGATGAAGCGCGCATTGGCACCGGCCAGCGCGCGGTAGCGCTCGAACAGTTCCGGCGGGCACTTCGGGTGCAGGGTCAGCAGCCAGTAGCGCTCACCGGCGGCGATGTCCGCGGCGATCGGCTCCAGCAGGTGCGGGGCCGCGCTCAGGCGCTCGGTGAAGGTCGAGCCGAACAGGATGACCGGACGTCCGCCGGCTGGTGCACGCAGCGCGGCACTCTCGCCGCCATCGTCGCGGAACAGCGGGTCCAGCTTCGGCCAGCCAGTCTCGGCCACGGCGAAGTGACCCTGCTGCTCGGCGATCTGCCGGAACGGTGCGGTGGTGGCCGGCCCCTGCGTGCAGTACAGGTCGAACATGCCGCGCACCCGGAAGTGGCCGCGGGCGCTGTCGCGCTTCTCCACGTTGAAGCCATGGAACAGCTGCACCTTGGCCCCGGAGAGGAAGGTCGGCACCCAGTTGGCGGCGCTGAACACCGCGCGCGGGCGCATCGCCAGGGCCTGCTTCAGGCCGATGTTGGGCACTCCCGGCAGGCTGCTGCCGGCCGCACCGCCCTCGAACCAGGCAGCCACCTCCTGCCCGGACGCGTGCAAGGCCTGCGCCAACGGGGCGAGAATAGGCAGCGCATAGCGCTCCGTCGCAAACAACAGGTACCCGGCCATCATGTCCTCCACGACCGCTCCCATCGAACGGCCTCGCATCTCGGCGTGCATTATCGCGTTCAACGAGGCCGGGCGCATCGGCGACTGCCTGGCCTCGCTGGCCTTCTGCGATGAGATCGTGGTGGTGGACTCGCAGTCCACCGATGCCACCGTGGCCATCGCCGAGGCCGCTGGCGCCCGCGTGCTGCAGCGTCCGTTCGATGGTTTCCGCAGCCAGAAGGCGTTCTGCGTCGAACAGGCCAGCCACGACTGGGTGCTGTGCCTGGACGCCGACGAACGCATCAGCCCCGAGCTGCGCACGGCCATCGAGCAGGCCCGCGATGGCGGCTTCAGCGGCCACGCCGGTTACTGTTTCGCCCGCCTCTCGGAGTATTTCGGCAAGTTCCTGCGCCACGGCAACGCCTACCCGGACCGGGTGATGCGGCTGTTCGACCGCCGCCAGGGCGGCTGGCGCGGCAAGCGCGAGATCCACGAAGCGGCCAGCGTCGATGGCAGCGTCGGCACCCTGCGCGGTGATCTCATCCACTACCCCTACCGCTCCCTGCAGCAGCAGCTGGCCAAGACCGAGAAGTACGCACGGATGATGGCCGAGCACGAGTTCGCACGCGGCAAGCGGGCTACCCTGGGCAAGCTGGTGCTGGCCCCGGCCTGGCGGTTCTGGCGCGGCTTCGTGTTCCGTGGCGGCTTCCGCGATGGCTGGCACGGCCTGGTATATGCCTACGTGCGCGCCAACTACGTTCGGCAGAAGACCATCATGTTGTGGATGCTGGGCAACGGCCAGGCCGTGGCCGACCCGCGCAGCGAGTGATCCGGCATGTGTGCCGACCAACGGTCGGCACCTACCGGTAGCGGCCGGGCCGGGCCCGGGGGCCGGGGGGGGGGGGGCCCCCCCCCCCCGCTACGGGGCCATCCACGAAGCCAGAAGCAGTCGAGCATGGCTCGACTCT